>JBOFUF010000241.1:0-4457 GCA_051652445.1 Shewanella sp. | reverse complement strand
CTTTACTCACTTAATTGGTCCTTTCCTGCTGGGTAAAAATGCCCGTAAGGCAAGAGTGGGACTGGCTGCCGGCGTATTTGTGTTAATCGGCATCGCCGTTGCGCTTCCCCTAGGTCAGCTCGTGGTACTGAAAATGCTGCCCTTTGATAACAAGTCCGAGTTTCAAGTGATGGTGGACATGCCAGAAGGCTCGCCCGTAGAGCAAACGCAAAGAGTATTGCAGGATTTGAGCCGCTACCTAATAACCGTCCCTGAAGTCGAGCATGTACAGTTGTATGCGGGCACCAATGCACCAATGAACTTTAACGGCTTAGTGCGCCACTATTTTCTGCGTCACAGCCAAGAGCTTGGCGACATTCAAGTCAACCTAGTGGATAAGAAACACCGTAAACGCGACAGCCATAGCATAGCGGTATCGGTGCGAGACGAACTGCAGCAAATTGGCAAGCCATATCAAGCTAATATCAAGGTAGTTGAAGTGCCACCTGGGCCGCCAGTATGGTCGCCGCTGGTTGCAGAAGTGTATGGCCCAAGTCCCGCTATTCGCGAGCAAGCCGCCTATGAGATGCAGGCGCTGTTCCATGAAACCAAAGATGTGGTCGATATCGATATTTTCTTACCCGCCGCTCAGCAAAAATGGCAAGTGATGATCGATCGCAGCAAAGCCAGCTTAATGGGCGTGCCCTACAGCAATATTGTCGATCTAATAGCAACCTCCGTTGGCGGCAAAGATGTCAGTTATTTACATCAAGCCCAGCAAAAACAACCGATACCGATCCGCTTGCAATTAAACGAAGGCGCAAAAATCGATTTAGAACACGTGCTGAATATGACATTAATGAGCCAAACGGGGCAATCCGTGCCCGTCTCTGCACTGGTCAACATTAAACGCGGCAAAATTGATGCACCGATTATCCATAAAAATATGATCCCGATGATCATGGTTGTCGCCGATATGTCGGGTCCCCTGGACAGCCCTCTTTACGGCATGTTCGATATGGCGGGCAACATCGATGGCGTCGATGGTTTAGGGTTTGATCAGCATTATATTCACCAACCCTCAGGATTAGACTCCGTCGCCGTACTCTGGGATGGCGAATGGAAGATCACCTACGAAACCTTTAGAGACATGGGTATCGCCTATGCGGTCGGCATGATTGCGATTTATTTATTGGTGGTCGCGCAGTTTAGATCGTATCTGGTGCCGCTTATCATCATGGCGCCCATTCCACTGACGGTGATTGGTGTGATGCCAGGACATGCCCTGCTCGGAGCGCAATTCACCGCGACGTCCATGATAGGCATGATAGCGCTGGCGGGGATTATTGTGCGTAACTCGATATTATTGGTCGATTTTATTAATCAAGAAACTGCATCCGGCGTGCCCTTTGAGCGGGCAGTGATCCACTCTGGCGCCGTGCGAGCTAAACCGATTATGCTGACGGCATTTGCCGCCATGATAGGGGCATTGTTTATTCTTGATGATCCGATTTTCAATGGCTTAGCCATCAGTCTGATCTTTGGTATTTTTATCTCGACCATACTGACCTTAGTTGTCATCCCTGTGCTGTACTACACGGCCATGAAAAACCGTATGAATACTGTTCAGATACAAACACAAACACAAAACTAACCACAACAAAGGCCATCACCAAGATGGCTTCAAGGAGTAAGGTATGTCTCTAGAACGCAGTATTATGGCTTTTGCCGGATTTATGGTGTTACTGTCACTGGTGTTAACTGCCTATGTGCACCACAACTTTCTGTGGTTAACCGCATTTGTTGGCGCTAATCTGTTTCAAAGCGCGTTTACCGGTTTTTGTCCTGCCGCCATGGTGTTACGCAAATTGGGTGTAAAATCAGAGGCTGAAATTGCCAAACACAGCGAGTCTACATAAACTTCATCAGCAAAAGTAAGCCGAGCAAATACCAGCTTGGCTAGAACAAGCTGGCACAAAATGTTGTCAAGGAGATAAAGTGATCCATAACCTCGTTAGCCGTGGCCAAGGTATTGTACGCTTAGCCTTATTAAGCCTGTCATCACTGGTGTTAATGCCAGTGATGGCAAATGCCACCGATCAAGAACCTGCAATCGCATGGAATAACATTGCCGCAGGCGCTTTAGTACTCGATGTAAGAACATCCGAAGAGTTTTCCGCAGGGCATTTAACTGATGCGATAAATATTCCCTTCGAGCAAGTAGTAGAAGAATTTGCAAAACGTGGAATCGCCAAAGATACACCGGTTGTCTTATATTGCCGCAGTGGTCGTCGTAGCAGTATCGCGACCGAAGCATTAATGGCCGCGGGATACACACAAACCTATAATGCTGGAAGTTATTCCAACTTAGTCGAGGCGCAAGACACGCAGACCAAGAAATAAGGCACCTCCGAATGGCGTCTGCCTTGGTGAAGGTCGCGGTAAATCACTACACCACTTAACCCGCTCGATGAAGACCAGATTTACCCACTAAAAGCGCCTATGGCGCTTTTTTATTACCCAAGTCACACTAGCACCATGAGCAAGCGCCTTCCCACAGCCATCATGGGGCAATATTGGCCAACCTTTTTATTCGGTCTGTCGTAAGCAACACAACTACGCAAAGCAACTCACCACCGCAACGCAGTAAAATGGCTGTTCGCCATAAAACGCCCTACGACAGTGCAATGCCAACTAATTTAGCCCCATAGAAAGCCATTGTTATGGGGGGACAGTGAGTACACTGCTCTATTGCAGTGCGCGTTGCAGTGCGTGTGCCAAGTTGATAATGCCTACCCTATTTAACTGCACAGTATTATGCAATTAAACGCTGGTTGCTAAATCGGATTGGGCATCAGCTAACATTGCAAATTCTTCGTCAGCACTATGGGCGACTAAATGCTTGCTGCTATACAAAAAGTAATAAGCTGCACCAATCGCAAACAGCACGACGGTATAAAAGAATGCGCGCGGGTCGAAAGCATAAACCCCAGTTAAAGCAACGAGCGATAACAACAAGGCAATGCCTGAAGTAAAAATGCCGCCAGGGGTCTTATAAGGCCTGGGAAGCTCAGGCTGCTGAATACGCAGTAAAATATGGCTTAACGACATGAGAGCATAAGATACGGTAGCTCCTACCACTGCCATCGCCAACAATAAGTCAGCTTCGCCGCTCAACGAGGCCAAGAAACCAAAAACACCGGGTACTATTAATGCTCTTGCGGGTACCTTACGACCGGTTGTTAAAGACAGGGTTCTGGGCAAGTAACCCGCGCGCGAAAGGGCAAACACCAAACGGCTGTAACCATAGATAATTGAAAAAAACGATGCTACCAACCCCGCTAAACCCAATATATTGACTAAGGTAGCCAAGCCAGTATTGCCACTCACTTTCAAAGCATCAACCAACGGTACCGCGCTGGCTCCCATAGCTTGCGCACCACCAGCACCGGGTACCAGCACCACCACCAACAATGCAGTGAATAATAAAAAAATCATGGCACCAATAATACCTTTTGGTACATCTTTGGCGGGATCTTTGGCTTCTTCTGCCACTAAGGGCACACCCTCAACGGCTAAAAATAACCACATTGCAAAGGGCAAGGCTGCCCATACGCCATACCAGCCTAGTGGTAAAAACGGACTGGCACCGGCAGCATCGGTTACGGCGACATCAAACAACCGCGAGGCATCAAAATTCGCTACTAAGGCCACGCATGTAGCAACAATAGCAAAAACTGCTAGGCCGCTTATCACCATCATCACTTTTAACGCCTCACCCACACCAGCTAAATGGATGCCCACAAACACCAGGTAAAATAACGCGTAAACCCAAGGGCCATTAATCCCAAGCAGCTCTTGTACCGCTGAACCAATAAAAATCACGATGGCCGCTGGAGCTAAGGCATACTCAATTAATACGGCAAGGCCAGTTAAATAGCCGCCTGCTGGGCCCATGGCTTGGCGCGCAAAGCTATAACCTCCGCCTGCCGCAGGTATCGCCGCTGACATCTCGGCCAACGACAATACTAGAGCAAAATACATCATGGCCATTAAAATCGAGGCTATTGCAAAACCTCCCCAGCCCGCTTCGGCAATGCCAAAGTTCCAACCAGCAAAATCACCGGAAATAACGTAAGAAACACCCAAACCCGCCAGTAAAACCCAGCTTGCTGTGCCTCGTTTTAATTGCCTTTTTGCAAGATATTCAGTGTTATCAGTCGACATGAGTCATGTGCTCCTTCAGTGCTTGGTTGTGTTATTCGGATAACAAAAAATTCTTACTGTTGGCTTGGTGTTCAATCACATTGTCTTGGGTGCGATCTTTTAGATTAACCCCTGACAACTTCAAACGCTGGGCTTCATTCAGCAGATATACCGCCCGGCGAGCCGCCTCAAGATAAGGCAAACCCGCCGGACGAATATTCGAAATACAATTGCGCTGGGCATCGTTTAGCCCAGCTTTGGGTGCCCACGTT
>JBOFUF010000240.1:0-7598 GCA_051652445.1 Shewanella sp. | reverse complement strand
GCACAAAGATTTCCTCGCCCAGCGGATGCGGGTGGGGCGAAAACTGCGAACCCGCGTCATATTTCACTATGCTGCTAGTGTGTCCTGATTCTTTAGTCTCCCGCTCGAGTGGTTTGCGCCAAACGCCTTGAGCAGGACTTGGCAACCAGGATTGCTGCTGCGTATCAATAACGACACGTTCGCTAAAGTTCATATTGAGCATAGTGTTAGACCTTATTTAACCTTAACTTAGAATAGTGATTGTTTACTGTGTTCGTTGCGTCTTGCTGCGCTAACCGTGTGCTAACCGTGTGCTAATTGTGTATGCCTAAAAATAGAGTACGCGAAGGTGGCTGCTTGTGCGGGGCGATTCGTTATCAGATTGAAGCTGAACCCTTCGATGCGGATGATTGCCACTGCCGTTTGTGCCCAAAATGCACGGGCTCTGCATTTGGGGCTTAAAGGTCAGGTGACTGAGTTTGAGCTAACATGGTTGAGCTTGTTTTAACTTGATTGACTTAGGTCAGGGCGCAATGAGGCCGATTTCGTTGGCGTCAATGTCACTGAGTCCAAACAGGCTTAAGTAGCTCACTAGATTTGTCGCTTGGCCGTTTGGGCTGATTTCATTGAGTTTATTCAAGATGGTTCGCTGCGCTTTACGTTCCATCATCAGCTCAACGGCAAGCATCTGCTGATATTCTTGCTCATTCAGGCTGGGCTTAGCGAGTTTACGTAATTTGCGGTAGGGCATGAGAAACCTTTCATCCCATTCACCCATGGCATTCATCAGCGTTTGCCATTGTTCTGTGCTGTATTGCTGCGGCCCTGCAACGTCCACAGTGATATCTAAATAGTGTGCCAGTAGCAGTAGATTGACATTCACTTGACAGCTCTCTTGCAATTCGAGGCAGAGCGCTTTGTTTTGCGCATAGCTCATATCACACCATTGCCAGAGTTGACTGTCTAACTGGGTTAAAACAGCCATACGATCTCCTTGAATTGCCGCTGCTACTGACTTTTATGTAAAAGAACGCGGGAGTTATTGTTGCTCCATAACCTCTTGTTCCATTGCATCTATCTCTTCTTGCAACTCGAGCCATTGCATTTCACTGTCTTCTAAGGTTTGCGTCAAGCTCGTTCGCTCGGTTAATACCGAGGTTAGCTTGGCTTTATTATCTTGATCGTACAATTGGCTATCAGCCAGCAAATGTTCAAGCTCGGCAAGGCGTTCGCTCAACTTTTGCTGCTCGGTTTCTAATTTAGCTTGTTTGCGTTTGAGCGGCGATACCTTTTGGCGAATTTCGGCTTCGAGGCGTTTTTGCAGCTTTTTATCGGCGGCAGGTTTGAGCTCGTCGCTGGTGCTGTTTTGATTCGAGTTGGCTTTCGCCGCATCGAGCAACCATTGGTGATAATCGTCTAAGTCGCCGTCGAAGGCGCGCACTTCACCTTGATCCACCAGATAGTAATCACTACAGGTTAAGCGCAGTAAATGGCGGTCATGCGACACAACAACCATTGCACCTTCAAAGGTTTGCAGTGCCATGGTGAGGGCGTGGCGCATCTCTAAATCTAAATGGTTGGTGGGTTCATCGAGCAGCAACAGGTTCGGGCGTTGCCAAACCAATAGCGCCAACACCAAACGGGCTTTCTCGCCGCCAGAAAAAGGCCGTACAGGCGAGAGCGCCATATCGCCATTAAAACCAAAACCGCCTAAGAAGTTACGTAATTCTTGCTCGCGGGCATTGGGCGCAAGACGTACCAAATGCTGCATAGGGGTATCATCAAGGCGTAAAAATTCGAGCTGATGCTGGGCAAAGTAGCCAATATTAACCCCAGGGTTAGGTTCATATAAGCCAGTCATCGGCGACAATTGACCTGACAACAGCTTGATTAACGTCGATTTACCCGCGCCATTTCGGCCAAGTAAACCAATACGCGCACCGGGTACTAAGTTTAAATGCACCTTGCTAAGGATGGGTTTATCGCCATAGCCGATCGCGACTTGCTCCATTTTAATCAGTGGGTTGGGCAGGGCCTCTGGCGCGCGAAACGCCATATAAAAGGGGCTGTCGGCTTGAGACGGCAACAACTCCGTCATGCGTTCAAGCGCCTTTAAGCGGCTCTGTGCCTGCTTGGCTTTACTGGCTTTATAACGGAAGCGGTCAACAAAGGACTGCATGTGCGCGCGTTCTTTTTGTTGACGTTCAAACGCGACCTGTTGCTGCGACATACGTTCGGCACGAATGCGCTCAAAGGCACTGTAATTGCCTTTGTAGAAATTGAGTTTTTGATTTTCAACATGGACGATTTCATCCACGATTTCATCGATAAAGTCCCTATCATGACTGATTAAAATCAGCGTGCCTTGATAGGACTTAATCCAACCTTCGAGCCAGTACATGGTATCTAAGTCTAAGTGGTTGGTTGGTTCGTCAAGCAGCAATAAATCAGAGCGACACAGCAGGGCTTGGGCTAAGTTAAGGCGCATACGCCAGCCACCCGAAAAACTTTTGACCGCATGGCTTTGCTCGGCTTCGTTAAAGCCCAGACCCGCTAGCAATGAACCTGCGCGTGAATGAATCGCATAACCGCCAATGGCGTCGATTTTACCGTGTAAGAGTGCAATGGCATTGCCGTCGTTATCTTCTTGGGCCTTGTGCAATAGGGCTTCTAATTGACGATATTCGCTATCGCCATCAATCACATATTCCAGTGCCGAGACGCCGAGCGCAGGGGTTTCTTGGGCCACTGTGGCAATTTGCCAGCCAGAAGGCAGGCTAAATTCACCTTTATCTAGGCTTAAGTGACCTAAAATTAATGCGAGCAGTGAGGATTTACCTGTGCCATTAGCACCGACTAAACCGACCTTATGGCCGGGATAAATCGTAAGAGAGGTCTCATCTAGCAGGGTTTTGCTGCCACGGATTAATTGCGCTTGGTTAATGCTGATCATTGACTACAACTTGGTCATATGGTGAATTTGTAAGGGGGGTGATAATAACGTACAACCTAGTTTCAAACTACAGCCTGACCCTAGAAGTCACACAATTATTCGATTTTTCAGGATGATCTTTAACGACTCGCATAACACATCCGAAGGCCTCATGCTTTTAGGTAACGCTGGTATTCAATCATCAGTGTGGCAAAATAGCAGCAACGAATTAGGCTAAATTGCTTGGCCTTGCTATCTGGTCCCTTTTAACGATGACAAATACAAAAATTAAAAAGCGGTTCGTCGCGGGTGCTAAGTGCCCCAAATGCAGTGCCAAAGACAGTATTTTACTGTACAAGGAAAACGGCATTGAAACCGTTGAATGCACAGATTGTGATTATCGTGAACAACAAACCAATGAAAAAATAACAGAAAAAGCGACTGGTGCTGTAATTGGTGTGTTTAAACCGGATTAACGAATTATTGTTTAAACACGTGAATGATGGCAGCACTCACTGAGTTCATCGCCACAATTATATATATGCGCGTTTTCATATTGTCGCGCTAACAGCATAGCGTTTATTCACCTGATGCTGTTAGCGCGCCAATGTCATTGTCCAATCAACTCAGATTGATTAAGGGCAAGGTAATCTAAATTGTTCTGACAGTGCGTTTAATCTAACCAATAGCTCAGGCGATAGCGTGACTTTTAGGCTGTCGATGTTTTCTTTTAGTTGATATAAGTTTGTGGCGCCGACGATGTTGGAACCGACAAATTTACGTGAATTAACAAAGGCTAAAGCTAGTTTGGCGGGCGAAAGTTTGAACTCTCTGGCCAAATCGACATAGGCCTTGGTGGCATCGAGTGCCAGTTGCGAGCCGGTATAGCGGGTGAAACGCTTAAACAAGCTCAGGCGCGCACCTTCAGGCCATTGGTCATTGCAGTATTTTCCCGTTAAGGCGCCAAAGGCCAGTGGTGAATAGGCGAGCAATGGTAAGTTTTCACGGTGACTGATTTCGCTCATGCCGACTTCGAAGCTGCGATTAAGCAAGTTATAGGGGTTTTGTACACTTACAATACGCGGTAATCCATGTTTTTCGGCCAGTTGCAGATATTTCATCAAGCCCCAAGGCGTTTCGTTCGACACACCGATATAGCGTACTTTACCTTGGCGGATCACTTCGGCGAGGGCTTCTAGGGTCTCGAGGATCGGGGTTTGATGTTCATGATCTTGCTCGTCGTAAAACAGTTCGCCAAAAAAATTGCTATTACGGTCTGGCCAATGGATTTGGTAAAGATCGATCGTGTCTATTTGTAGTCGTGCTAACGATGCATCCACTGCTTGGTGGATGTTGTTCCAGTCCAGCGCCATATTTTTGCGAATGTAATCACTTTTACCCCCCGGTGCGGCAATTTTAGTGGCGATGACTAAGTCGTCTCGGTTACCGCGGGCCTTAATATATTGCCCTAGGATACGCTCGGTTTGCCCTTGGGTTTCCGGCTTGGGTGGTACGGGATACATTTCCGCGGTATCGATAAAGTTAACGCCATTGCCTATGGCGTAGTCCAGCTGAGCAAATGCTTCAGCTTGGGTATTTTGTTCGCCCCAAGTCATCGTACCCAAACAAATTTTACTGACCTCAAGATTAGAATGCGGTATGCGTCTGTATTCCATCTATTTCTCCTACGGAAACTTTCTTGGTTTGAGGCTACCAAGCTTTTGCTGTAAAGCAAAGGTTAAACCAAAGGTTGAAATGTTACTGCGTTAAAAATAGACAAATATCATAGTCTTGCCACTCTGCGCTAAAACACGGCACTGATTGATTTTCGTTCTCTGAGTAGTCATTTTAACGGCTTTAATGCTTCTTTGTGCTGAAGTGAGTTTTTTTGTTTGTTTATGTAAAATTTAGGTATAGCTAAATCAGTAAAGGCGCATTTATTGATAAATTGTTATAAAACTACATTTGTGGTTTTTGATGGGTTAAGTATGTGGACTTGTGTCACGCAGTTGCTTAAGTATGTGAACTTGTGTCATGCGGCTCCGTAAATTTGTGTACCGTAACTTACGAATCTGTAGTGAAATGTGACCCCAATATCGGAATGTTGATTAATAAAGCGCTATCCTATATTCATCTAAAAATTTTCAGGGTTGATATTTGTGATGGCAGATTTTTCAAACCAAATTGTAACGATCAAAAAAGGCCTTAACTTGCCCATTGCTGGTGAGCCGCGACAGGTCATTGAACTTGGCGCTAAGCCATCCCTGGTGGCAGTTCTGGGTGAAGAGTTCGTCGGTCTTAAACCGACGATGTTGGTCGAAGAGGGCGATTGGGTTCAAAAGGGCCAAGCTTTGTTTGAGGACAAAAAAACGCCTGGAGTTTTATTTACAGCCCCTGCTAGTGGCCAAATCGTGGCGATTAACCGCGGAGAGCGTCGAATTCTACAGTCGGTGGTCATTCGTTGTGATGACGGCGAGAACCGCGATGGACAGATTAGTTTCGACATCCATCAAGATATTACCCATCTACCCAGAGCAACCGTTCAGGCGCAATTAGTGAAGAGCGGCCTATGGACAGCACTGCGTACTCGACCTTTTTCGCGCGTACCGGCACTTGACAGTACGCCTGCTGGCATTTTTGTCACCGCAATTGATACGAATCCACTGGCTGCCGATCCGCGTTTGATTATTGCCGAGCAAACCGAGGCGTTTACCGTAGGATTAATGTTGCTGAGCCGCTTAACTGAAGGGAAGGTTTACCTTTGTCAGGATAAGGGTGAAGCGATGGTTAAAGAGCCATTACCTCAAGTTGAAGTTCGCCGCTTTGATGGCGTTCATCCTGCGGGTCTCGTGGGCACCCATATTCACTTTACCTTGCCTGTGAGTATAGCGCGTCAGGTATGGCATATTGGTTATCAGGATGTGATTGCCTATGGGAAATTGTTCCAGACGGGTGAGCTCTATACCGACCGTATTGTTGCTTTAGGCGGCCCAAGTACGCTGAATCCACGTTTACTGCGTACTCAGTTGGGGGCCCAGTTAAGCAGCTTAGTCAGTGATGAAATCAAACCAGGTGATCATCGCGTGGTCTCTGGTTCAGTGTTATCGGGTCACACGGCGGCGGGGGCACACGACTTTTTAGGCCGATTCCATAATCAAGTCTCGATATTGGTTGAAGATGACCAGCATCATGTGCTTGCTTGGGTTCGCGGTGGTTCTAACAAATTTTCAATGACTCGTGCCGTGACCTCTGGGTTGTTCGGCGCAAGTAAGTTATTTGAATTTACGACCCATCAAGGTGGTTCACAACGTGCAATGATGGCCTTTGGTCAATTAGATCGCGTGATGCCACTGGATATTTTGCCTACTTTGCTGGTTCGAGACTTAGTGGTACGAGATACCGATGAGGCGCAGGCTTTAGGCGCATTAGAGTTGGATGAAGAAGATTTGGCGCTGTGTACTTTTGTGTGTCCCGGCAAATATGACTTCGGTAAAGAATTACGTGCTTGTCTAGATGTTATCGAGAGGGAAGGTTAATGACCAAGCAAGTTAAAAAACCTGATTTACAGGAAACCCCAGATTTACAGCAAGAGTACTACGCCACAGGCAAATCGATGAAAGGCTTTTTGCGTTCATTAGTGATTGCCAGTGGTCGCAGCACAAAGGGGCAAGTGCATGTACGTGATGCGATTGACGTAAAACGTACCATGACTGTCGTTGGCCTTTGTTTACTACCCGCCATTTTATTTGGTTTATATAATTTAGGCTTACAAGCACAGATTGCCCTCTCTACAGGATTAACGACACCCGATACTTGGAAACTGATTATTTTCAATCGTCTTTCTGGTGGCTTGAGCGAGCAAACCGGGATGGTGGGCTTGTTCCTCTATGGCTTAAGTTTCTATCTGCCCATTTATTTGACCGCATTGCTAACCAGTTTATTTTGGGAAGTCGTATTTGCACGGGTACGTGGTCAAGAATTACACGAAGGCTTTTTTGTTACAGCCTTGTTGTTTACCCTGATTTTACCCGTATCAACACCGCTATGGCTGGTCGCCATGGGGATTTCATTTGGTGTGGTGGTCGCTAAAGAACTGTTTGGCGGCATGGGATATAACTTCCTAAACCCAGCATTGGCAGGCCTTGCTTTTATTTACTTTGCCTACCCTTCTGAAGTGACGACCATTAAGCAATTAGTGGCCGTTGATGGTTTTGCTGGAGCGACAGCACTGGCGCAAACCGCGGCAGGTCATCTGAATTTTGCCGATTATTCATGGTTCAGTGCGTTTAGTGACCCTAATTGGTGGAACAACTTTTTTGGCTTTACTGCCGGTGCCATTGGTGAAACCAGTACTTTAGCGATTTTAATCGGTGGCGTATTCTTACTGATCAGCCGTTTAGCGGATTGGCGCATTGTTGCTGGTGTATTGCTTGGCATGATAGCGACGGCAAGCCTATGTAATGTTATTGGCTCGAGTAGTAACCAAATGATGGCAATGCCATGGACTTGGCATCTGGTTACGGGCGGATTTGCATTGGCGATGATGTTTATGGCCACTGATCCGGTTACGACTTCTTACACTCGTCCAGGCACATATGTTTACGGCGTCTTGATTGGTTTTATGACAGTGCTTATCCGTGTGGCGAATCCAAAAATGGCAGAGGGCGTGATGTTAGCCATTTTGTTT
>JBOFUF010000239.1:0-3145 GCA_051652445.1 Shewanella sp. | reverse complement strand
GTCAATTCGATAAAAAAGGTTTGCTGGTCGGCATAGATGCCTTCCTGCAACAGTACAGCTTAGAAACACAAGAAGGCATTATCCTGATGTGTTTAGCCGAAGCGCTGCTGCGCATTCCCGATGCGGCCACGGCCGATGCGCTGATCGAAGACAAGCTTTCAGGCGCTAAGTGGGATGAGCACATGAGCAAAAGTGACTCAGTGCTGGTTAACGCATCGACCTGGGGCTTAATGCTCACAGGCAAAATCGTTAAACTCGACAAAAAACTCGATGGCACCCCAAGCAACTTACTGAACCGCTTAGTGAATCGCCTCGGTGAACCTGTGATCCGTCAAGCCATGATGGCCGCGATGAAGATCATGGGAAAGCAGTTCGTACTGGGCCGCAACATGAAAGAAGCCCTGAAGAACAGCGAAGACAAACGTAAGTTAGGTTATACCCACTCCTACGATATGCTGGGCGAAGCAGCGTTAACTCAAAAAGATGCCGAGAAATACTATACCGATTACGCCAATGCGATAACTGAGCTCGGTGCGCAACACTATAACGAAAATGAATCACCGCGCCCAACCATCTCCATCAAGCTATCGGCATTGCACCCTCGTTACGAAGTGGCCAATGAAGACCGCGTCTTGACTGAACTGTACGACACAGTGATCCGCCTGATTAAGCTGGCACGGGGCTTAAATATCGGTATATCTATCGATGCTGAAGAAGTCGATCGCCTCGAACTGTCACTGAAACTGTTCCAAAAACTGTTTAATGCAGAGGCCACTAAAGGCTGGGGATTACTCGGCATAGTCGTACAAGCCTATTCTAAGCGTGCCCTGCCCGTACTGGTTTGGTTAACGCGTCTGGCGAAAGATCAAGGGGATGAAATCCCAGTGCGGCTGGTAAAAGGCGCCTATTGGGATAGCGAACTTAAGTGGGCTCAACAAGCTGGCGAAGCCGCTTACCCCCTTTACACCCGTAAAGCCGGTACTGACGTGTCTTACCTCGCCTGCGCCCGTTACTTGTTATCGGATGCGACTCGCGGCGCTATCTACCCACAATTTGCTAGCCACAATGCGCAAACCTTTGCGGCGATTTCCGATATGGCGGGCGATCGTCACCATGAGTTCCAACGCTTACACGGCATGGGGCAAGAACTGTACGACACGATTCTGGCTGAAGCCGGTGCTAAAGCGGTACGTATTTATGCGCCTATCGGTGCCCATAAAGATCTCCTGCCCTACTTAGTGCGTCGTTTGCTGGAAAATGGCGCGAATACTTCGTTCGTCCACAAACTGGTAGATCCTAAAACCCCCATTGAGTCATTAGTGGTACATCCGCTAACAACGCTGACCGGCTATAAAACCCTGGCTAACAACAGAATCGCTTTACCTGCCGATATTTTCGGTAGCGATCGCAAAAATTCCAAGGGACTCAATATGAACATCTTTTCCGAATCTGAGCCATTTTTCGCGGCCTTAGAAAAATTCAAGAATACCCAATGGCAAGCTGGTCCTCTGGTTAACGGTAAAACCTTAACGGGTGAACACAAAACCATCGTTAGCCCATACGACACCACTCAAACCGTCGGTCAAATTGCCTTTGCCGATAACGTCGCTATCGAACAAGCTATCTCCTCTGCACATGCGGCATTTCCCTCTTGGGCACGTACGCCAGTGGAAACCCGTGCCTCTGCACTGCAAAAACTCGCTGATTTATTAGAAGAAAACCGCGAAGAATTGATCGCCCTGTGTACCCGAGAAGCGGGCAAGAGCATTCAAGACGGTATCGACGAAGTACGTGAAGCCGTTGATTTCTGTCGTTACTACGCAGTACAAGCCAAAAAGATGATGGCAAAACCTGAACTGCTTCCGGGCCCAACGGGTGAACTGAACGAACTGTTCCTCCAAGGCCGCGGCGTATTCGTGTGTATCAGCCCATGGAACTTCCCATTAGCCATCTTCTTAGGCCAAGTATCAGCAGCATTAGCGGCGGGCAATACTGTTATCGCAAAACCTGCGGAACAAACCTCGATGATAGGTTACCGGGCGGTGCAACTCGCTCATCAAGCGGGTATTCCTGTCGAAGTACTGCAATTCCTACCGGGTGCGGGTGCTACAGTGGGTAGCGCCATTACCGCCGATGAGCGTATCGGTGGTGTGTGCTTTACCGGTTCAACGGGCACGGCCAAACTGATTAACCGCACATTAGCCCATCGTGATGGCGCAATTATTCCGTTGATTGCCGAAACAGGCGGTCAAAATGCCATGGTGGTGGACTCAACCTCACAACCCGAGCAAGTGGTGAACGATGTGGTTTCATCGTCATTCACCAGCGCAGGCCAACGCTGCTCGGCGCTGCGCGTGCTCTTCTTGCAAGAAGACATCGCCGAACGCGTGATCGAAGTGCTACAAGGCGCGATGGATGAATTAGTGATTGGCAACCCAAGTTCAATCAAAACCGACGTAGGCCCAGTGATTGACGCCACCGCCAAAGCCAACTTAGATGCGCATATCGATCATATCAAGCAAGTCGGTAAACTGATCAAGCAGATGCCGCTGCCCGCAGGTACTGAGAACGGTCACTTCGTGTCGCCAACAGCGGTTGAAATCACGTCGATTAAAGTGCTGGAGAAAGAACACTTTGGCCCAATCCTGCACATCATCCGTTACAAGGCTGCAGAACTGAGCCAAGTGATTGATGAAATCAACAGCACAGGCTTTGGCTTAACCTTAGGTATCCACAGCCGTAACGAAGGTCATGCCCTTGACGTTGCCGACAAAGTGAATGTGGGTAACGTCTACATTAACCGTAACCAAATCGGCGCTGTGGTGGGTGTACAGCCTTTCGGCGGTCAAGGCCTGTCTGGTACTGGCCCTAAAGCCGGTGGCCCACACTACTTAACCCGTTTTGTGACTGAAAAGACCCGCACCAATAACATCACCGCCATCGGTGGTAACGCCACGTTACTGTCACTGGGTGATAGCGAAGAATAATATCCCTCGCCCGCGAGAGTTGCACAAAAGCCAGACTGAGTCTGGCTTTTTTAGTGGGTTATGAATGTGTATTTCAAGAAATGATCACAGAAATCATTGGCTCCTCTCTGAACTTCCGTGGTCTTGGTGTCGGCAGTTAATCCTAAAAGAGTTACGCC
>JBOFUF010000238.1:0-4344 GCA_051652445.1 Shewanella sp. | reverse complement strand
AACTCAAATTGATTCAGACACCCATTGTCATATCTTGCAACGAGAAAGACAAAATTGAGTCATGTTAATACTAACAGGAGACTCAGTGGTTAGCAGGATGAGCACTGACATGAAGGTGACCGTCCGTGACAGGGATGTCACGGTCAAGCATACAAGGGTGTATTTGCTGCGAGTCACTGAAATGACCGTGCTGAATCATTGATTTGATGAAATTTATTGACATTCCCATCGCTAAATTTGGCAATGAAAAAACAAAAATAGCAGATGCAGGAGCCGATGCGAGTCATCCGAATGCCATGGGGTATCATCCGCTCGATATTGCTTACTGGCAGGGTGAGTTTCCCATGGGATGCGATACCGCTGAGAGTGAGTGCAGGGTAAGTTATTTAAGCCGCAATGGTGTAAATCCTTTAGCGAGATCAAAGCCTAAAACTACAGCCCTATAAACAACAGCCCTATAAACAAAAATCGCGTTGGACTCAGCTGTACTAGCCGGGCCTAACGCGATTGTTTATGACTCACTTACAACCTAATCACCAAAGTCATCGAGTAGGATGTTTTCTGGCTCAACCCCTAGGCTTTCAAGCATATTGATCACTGAAAAGTTCATGATTGGAGGACCACACATGTAGTACTCACAATCTTCTGGTGCCTTATGATTTTTAAGATAATTCTCATAAATCACATTATGAATAAAGCCAGTGTAGCCAGTCCAATTATCCTCAGGCAATGGCTCAGATAACGCCACATGCCAAACGAAGTTGTCATTCTCGGCCGCTAGGGCATCGAAATCCGCTTGGTAAAACACTTCACGGGTCGAACGTGCGCCGTACCAGAAACTCATTTTACGTTTGGTTTTCTTACTCTTAAGCTGATCGAAAATGTGTGACCGCATCGGTGCCATGCCCGCACCGCCGCCGATGAACACCATTTCCGCATCGGTTTCCTTCACAAAGAACTCACCGAATGGCCCTGAAATGGTCACAGTATCGCCCGCTTTCAGGTTGAAGATGTAAGATGACATCTTACCCGCGGGTACGTTGGCCGATGGCGGCGTCGCAATCCGCACGTTCAGCATAATACGGCCCTTTTCATCGGGATAGTTGGCCATAGAGTAAGCGCGCAATACCTCTTCGTTGACGGTAGAGACAATGTCAAACAGGCCGTATTTATCCCAATCACCACGGTATTTTGTCGGGATATCAAAGTCGGCGTATTTCACCACATGGGCTGGCGCTTCAATTTGGATATATCCCCCCGCTTTAAAACGAACATCTTCACCTTCGGGTAACTCAAGCAATAATTCCTTGATAAAAGTCGCCTTGTTATCATTAGAGATAACCTGACATTGCCACTTTTTCACCCCAAAAATTTCTTCGTCAAGCTCAAGTTGCATATCCGTTTTCACTGAGACTTGGCAGGCAAGACGACAACCTTCTTTAGCCTCTTTCTTGGTGATATGGCCCATCTCTGTCGCTAGAATATCACCACCGCCTGATGTGATTTTCACTCGGCACTGACCACAGGTTCCGCCACCACCACAGGCTGACGGAATAAAAATACTCTGACTCGCTAAGGCGCCAAGTAATTTATCCCCTGCGGCGACCCGAATACTTTTGTCCGCATCATCATTAATGCCGATTGTCACTTCACCACTTGTGACTAATTTATTTTTGGCGATAAGGATCACTATCACCAACAGACAAACCACCAAAGTGAACATGCCTATGCCAATTGCCATTTCCATCGTATAAACCCTTTTCTAGCTCTTTTCTAAAAAGAATGTGGTTTCAGTTTCTCAACTATTGGCTCGCCAGCTGTATCTTTACAGCGAGATCCCTGAGAAAGACATAAAGCCAAGCGCCATCAAGCCGGTGGTGATAAAGGTGATGCCAATGCCCTGTAAGCCTTCGGGGATGGCATGGAATTTCATTCTTTCGCGCAGTCCCGCTAGCAGCACGATCGCCAGCGCCCAGCCAAAGCCTGATCCCATGGCAAACACCGCTGATTCAGTAAAGTTATAATCACGGTTTGCCATAAAAATAACCCCCGCAAAAATCGCGCAGTTCACTGTGAGTAAAGGTAAAAAAATACCCAACGAGTCATACAGGCTAGGAATGTATTTATCTAAAAACATTTCTAGAATTTGTACCAACGCCGCTATCACACCGATAAACGTGATCAATTGTAAGTAACTTAAATCGATAGTCGCTAAACCGGCCCAAGACAGGGCGCCAGGCGCTAATACCTTGACGTAAATCAGCTGATTTAACGGTACAGCCAAGGTCATCACCACAATCACGGCAACGCCTAAACCAAAAGCAGTCGATACCTTTTTAGAGACGGCCAAAAAAGTACACATGCCCAAGAAGAATGACAGCGCCATGTTGTCGATAAAACTGGCCTGCAAAAATAGATTTATATAGTGTTCCATATCTGCTCCTTAACCCCGTTTCCGCTGGATCACATTGATGGTCCAGATCAGCACACCGATCAGGAAGAAGGCACTCGGTGGTAACTTAAACATTTCGTTTGGTAAGTACCAGCCACCATTTTCAATGGTCGTCAATACGGGATGGCCGAATAAAGTGCCCGTGCCTAATAGTTCGCGCACAAAAGCAACGCTCAATAAAACCAAGCCATAACCTGCAGCATTACCAAGCGCATCGACAACCGCTAAATGCGGTGGATACTTCATCGCGAAGGCTTCTGCACGGCCCATAATGATACAGTTAGTGATAATTAATCCCACGAAGACAGAAAGTTGCTTCGATAGCTCATAAGCCACATCCTGCAATACCATATCGACAATAATCACTAACGAGGCGATAACCGTCATCTGCGCGATAATCCGCACACTGTTAGGAATAAAGTTACGGATGGCAGAGATAATCAGGTTAGAAAACACCAACACAAAAGTCACTGCCAGCGTCATTACCAGAGCGGTTTGCATTGAGTTACTGACCGCCAGTGCCGAGCACACGCCCAGCACTTGCATCGCGACAGGGTTATTGGCAAACACAGGGCCGGTTAACATGTCACGCATGGATAAAGTGTTGCTCATTTTGCCTCTCCCAACTCACCTTGCAATTCACCCTGCGCGACTGAGGCTTTCAGCTGGTTGAAGAAGGTTTGAAAACCCTCAACCCCAAACCAAAAATCCATTGCGCGCTGCACGCCACGACCGGTCATCGTCGCACCACTCACGGCATCCACACCATGAACATCGCCTTCTTTAGCACCACCTTTGATAAGGCGTATCGAAAACTTGCCCTTTTCATCAAATAATTGCTTCCCTTTCCATGTCGATGTCCAACTCGGATCGGTTAAGAAGTCGGTAATACCTGGCGTTTCACCGTGCTCGTACACCACCAGCCCTTTAATGGTATTGAAGTCAGGTTCAACGGCCACATAACCGTAAATCATCGACCACAGACCTTTACCATAGAAAGGCACAACCACACTGTCTAATTTGCCGTCGGCATCGAGTACTTTAAACACCCGAGCATCGTTTGCACGAGTTTTAATCTTAGCGATATCTTTTTTAGGTGCACTGGATGTTTCAGGGTTAATCGCTGCCATACGCTCATCAAAATCAAGCACGTTAACGTCTGAATCCACTTTACCTGTGTCTAAATTAATCAATAGCGGTTCAACAGACTTAGAGAAAACATCTCTAAAATCAGTTTCTTGACCAATTTTTACGTCTGCAGCCATCAATACATAACGCTTTACTTCATCACGTTTCTTGGCAACTTTACGTTCTTTCAATATACCCGCGGTACCTGTGATCATAAAAGAGCACAGGAGGCAGAGCGTAATGGTGAAGATCAGGGTCCCCACCACAGTATCTTTCTTAAAGACCATGACGTTTTAATCTCCGTTTGATGTTCGCGCGGGCGACCAGATAATCGAACAGCGGTGCCCAAAGGTTGGCAAACAAAATGGCTAACATCACGCCCTCTGCCATTTTTGGATTCGCCACACGGATAAGCACTGTCATAAAACCAATCAAGACGCCGTAAACATATTTGCCTGGACGAGTGTAAGAAGTCGTAACCGGATCAGTGGCCATAAACATCATCGCCAATGCAAATCCGCCCGTAACCAGATGCCAAGTCCATGGCATTACCATCATTTGGTTACTACTCGAGCCAATAAAATTACATAGGCTTGCCGTCGCTATCATGCCAAGCAATACACCAGCAACAATGCGCCAATCCGCTAAACGGCTGATCAGTAAGAATACGCCACCGATTAAAATCGCTATAGTACTGGTTTCACCAATGGCACCGGCAGTAAAGCCAAAAAAGTTGTTCCACCAATTAGGGTCACTAAACGCAC
>JBOFUF010000237.1:0-14082 GCA_051652445.1 Shewanella sp. | reverse complement strand
TTCAATACTAACAAAGGTATCGTCTTTCAACCTTTGCCAACTGAGCTAATGTCGCCTTTTTTATCGCGGCTACATTTGCTTTCAATGCTAACAAAGTTATCGTCTTTCAACCTATGCCAACTGAGCTAATGTCGCCTTTTCTATCGCTGCTACATTTGTTTTCAATGCTAACAAAGGTATCGTCTTTCAACCTATGCCAACTGAGCTAATGTCGCCTTCAATTTAAATGACCAGAACATTTCTGTTCGCATCTAAAAGTTGAGGCCGCATTATATGAAAAAATCATGCGGCTGCAACCCCTTCTTGCATATTTATCGACTGATCGCTCAAATTTTAAATACTTTGCTGCGATAATACTGCAATTCAGCGATCGACTCTTGGATATCCTGTAGGGCTTGATGGGTATTTTGCTTCTTAAAACCGTCCATCGTTTCTGGACTCCAACGCTTCACTAGCTCTTTAATCGTGCTGACATCTACGTTGCGATAATGGAAATAATCCTCCAGCTCGCGCATATAACGATTTAAGAAGCGTCTATCCTGACCAATACTGTTACCGCACATTGGAGAGGCGCCCTTAGGAACATACTGCTCTAAGAAGGCAATCGTCTTGGCCACGGCTTGTGCTTCGGTTTCTTGGCTAGCACGAACGCGGTCAATCAACCCAGACTCGCCATGATGCTTTTGATTCCAATCGTCCATCGCGGCCAGCACGTCATCGGATTGATGAATCGCGATAACCGGACCTTGACCAATAATATTGAGTTCTTGATCTGTCACTAACGTGGCAATTTCAATGATCCTGTCGACATCGGGCTCTAGCCCTGTCATTTCCAAATCGATCCAAATGAGATTATTTACATCTGCCGTCATAAATCAGCCTTATCGTGTCAGTTAGCCTAAATTCAGGCTTTTTTATTCAAGAGTGTGTATCATACTGCTTTTTTACGACACAAAAAATCACCTAATTGACGAAGAAGAATCAGTGAGCAAAAAGAAACCCCTAAGCCAAGGTCAATTACGCCGTATGCGCGCTAATCACGAGAAGCGACTCAATCGTGGCAGTAGCGAAAAAAATACGCCAGAGTTACAGGATAGTTCACTGGGGCAAGAACAGCCCGGAACTGTGATTTCACGTTTTGGCCAACATGCCGACATCGAAACCGAAAGCGGCCAAGTGGTGCGCTGTAATATTCGCCGTGCCGTCACCAGTTTAGTCACTGGCGATAAAGTTATCGTACGCTTAGCCATTGAGAGCCAAGCCAATAGCGGCATCGCTGGCATCGTTGAAGCGGTTCATCCACGTCGCTCATCACTCACGCGCCCAGATTTATACGATGGCGTGAAAATCATCGCCTCGAATATCGACCAAATTTTGATTGTGTCCTCGGTATTACCCAGCTTTACCACCCAGATCATCGACCGTTATTTAGTGGCTGCCGAAGATACTGACATTCCGCCTATCATCATTTTGAATAAAATTGACTTGCTCAATCCCGATGAAGCCCAAACGATAGACGAGGCGTTACAGCGCTACAAAGATATTGGTTATCCGGTTTATAAGGTCAGCAGTAAGCTTGGTGAGGGTATCGATACCATCAAAGGCATACTTAAAGATAAAGTCAGTGTATTTGCTGGTCAATCCGGTGTGGGCAAGTCATCGATAATCAATGCATTACTACCCGATGCAGAGCTTATTATTGGCGATGTTTCCGACAACTCAGGTTTAGGGCAACACACCACTACTACAGCCAAACTGTTACATTTGCCCAGCGGTGGCGATTTAATTGACTCCCCAGGGGTGCGCGAGTTCGCCCTATGGCATCTGCCTGCGCAACGCGTCGGCTGGTGCTTTATTGAGTTTCGCGAATATCTGGGCGCGTGTAAGTTCCGCGATTGTAAACACGGTGACGATCCTGGTTGTGCACTGCAAGAAGCCCTGAGTGAAGGTAAGATCAGCGCAGATCGCTTTCATAATTACCATAAAATTATCGCCAGCTTAGATGAACAACGTCATGCCCGCCATTTCCGCGCGGCCACTGATGAATAAAGACTTATTGATAAATAACAGCAGTCTCAGCAAAGATTGAGCAGTAAGAAAAGGAATTAAAATTGGATAAAATCAAAATTGCGCTGCAGTACATGCTGCCAAAACACTTATTATCGCGTTTAGTGGGTAAACTCGCCGCAGCCGAAGCGGGAGCCTTGACCACAGCCACAATCAAGTGGTTTATCAAACAATATAACATCGACATGAGCGAAGCGGCGCAAAGTGAACCCGAAGCCTATAAAAGCTTTAATGCCTTTTTTACCCGAGCCCTTAAACCCGGTATTCGTCCGTTAGATATGCACGCCGATATTATGGTGCATCCCGTTGATGGTGCAGTAAGCCAATTGGGCCCCATCAAAAATGGTCGCATCTTCCAAGCTAAGGGTCATCACTATTCTTCGTTAACGCTGCTTGGCGATCAAGCCGAAGATGCTAAGCGCTTCGAAGGCGGTGATTTTGCAACTATCTATCTCGCGCCTAAAGACTATCACCGTATCCATATGCCGATTAAAGGCACGTTGTCAAAAATGACCTATGTACCTGGCGAACTGTTTTCGGTGAATCCGTTAACGGCCAGACACGTACCCGGTCTGTTTGCCCGTAACGAACGCGTTGTGGCGATTTTTGAAACCGAATTAGGTCCACTGGCAATGGTGTTGGTGGGTGCAACGATTGTGGCCAGCATCGAAACTGTCTGGGCTGGCACAGTCACGCCGCCGACAGGTAAGCAAGTCTTCACTTGGGAGTATCCAACTCAAGGTCCAGATGCCATCACCTTAGACAAGGGCGAAGAAATGGGTCGCTTCAAGTTAGGCAGTACTGTGGTGATGTTATTTGCCAAAGACACTATCGCGACCTTTGCGCAAGGTGTTGAAGCCGAAGCCGTGACGCGTATGGGGCAAGCCTTCGCTAACCTGAAAAACGTTAAGCAAGCGGATTAAGCCTTTTTGAGTTCTGCTAAACCTTCGGGATTAATTGAGTTACATCTGGCTGTGTTGCTATTTGGCGGCACGGCGTTGTTTTCTAAATTAATCCCGCTCAGCGCTCTGGATATCACCTTCCTACGCTGTATCGTCGCCGCCACCGTTTTAGGTTTGCTGATCAAACTCAGCCGCAAACGTTTAACGCTGGCAAGTAAACAGGATTATCTGGTCGCCATCGGGCTTGGGGTTATCGTCAGCCTGCATTGGGTGACCTATTTTGCGGCCATGCAATTATCATCGGTTGCCATTGGGATGATTGCATTTTTCACCTATCCAGTGATGACAGTAATTGCCGAGCCCTTACTGACAGGTAATAAGATAAAATTACGCGATATGATCAGTGGTGTGTTAGTGCTGACTGGAGTGATATTACTGATCCCTGAAGCCAATTTGGGTAACGATACTACGCTAGGTATTGCCATCGGCATAGTCTCCGCCATCTTGTTCACCACCCGCAACCTCTTGCACAAACGCTACTTTTCACAGTACAGCGGTCCCCATGCCATGTTCTATCAAACCTTGGTCGCTGTGGTGTTCTTGATGCCATGGCACCAGGCAGAGTTAGGCAGTATTTCATTAGACGTGTGGGGATTAATACTCTTACTTGGCATTGTTTTTACCGCAGCGCCCCATGCCCTATTCACGTCTGCACTTAGGCAACTTAGCGCCAAAACGGTGGGGTTAGTCTCTTGCTTACAACCTTTTTATGGCGCTATGTTGGCGCTGATTATTTTAGGCGAAGAGCTCAATCTCAATACCTTAATCGGTGGCACTATTATCGTCACTACCGCACTGTTCGAAACCCACCAATCGCACCAGTCACAACGGCAAAAAAAGAACGCCTGAAACATACCAATCTCAACACAATTTGGCTAATATGGAGCGTCTTTTGCCCCCTATATGTCTTTAGCCTATATGCCACGTATTTTATTGTTCATTATTGCTTTTCTCTCATTTTCCGCACTGGCCAATTCGCCCTTGCAGTTGGACAAACGTCTTGGCATTAACAAGCAAGATCAGCAACAAAATCTCAGCATTGACCAACAAATTAACGATCTAAAAGTTAATATAGAAAAACTCGCTGCCAGTGCCGCCAGTTTCCAGCAAGCACAGATTGATTTTGAACAACACCAGAAGCGTACCCAGCAAGCACTGAAAGATGCCTATACACCTTTGTCATTGGAAAGCACTGATCTCAACCAGCAGGCCTCCATGGCCTATATTCACTTATCTGAACTAAAAGAAAGCGAATCAACCCTTGGACGCCAAGTTAACGATTTATTACTACGTCACAATGACTTACCGACTGTTATCGCTAGTGCAAGGCAAACGATAGACCAAAACAAAAAAGCAGAGCTCGCGCCGCTAGATACCCCCACAGGAGACTTACAGCAAACTCAACGACTCTTCTTTGAACAAAGCCTTGCCACCAATGAAGCAGAACTTGCCAGCAGCCAAAAACGCATTGAATTGACCCAATTGCAATTACAGCTAGTACGCCAACAACTGGTGCAGCAAGAATCCTTGATCGAAACCATCAACAAGGCAATCAATAAACAACGTCAGCAACAAACCGATGCCACCCTCGCCAAAAACTTAGTGAATACCGACAAAGTCATCGATCCTATAACCCGTAATATTGCCGACACTAACCAGATTTACGGCCAAAAGCTGCAAACGTTAACCTTGCAGATCAACAATGTGGTCGAGCAACAAGAGCAATCGGAAAACCAGTATCAATCCCAAGCCAAACAGTTGGCGAACATCCAAGAACAGATCACCTGGGTCAAAATGAATTCTGCCTTTGGTGAACGCTTTTTGCAGATGTTGCAATCACTGCCTAAACCCCCCAATCATGAGAAACTTCAGACCCAGATCGCCGATGCGCGCTTGGATAGATACCATTTAGAGCAACAACAAGCCCTCAATGAACAAGAATTAGAACAGCTCGGGTTATATAGTGAGCAGCAGGCCAAACTATTGCACTCGCAGCAAAGTTTAATCTCCCAATTAATGCAAAGCTATGATCAATATTTGAGAGAATTAGGCAAACTAAAGGTCAATTACCAACAACTGAGCCAACAGAATCTTACCCTCAAAAATACCCTTAATGAGCATTTGTTCTGGGTTCCTAATGCGGCTAGCATCAGTAAGTTATGGTTTACGGATCTTGAACGCAGTACTGTTTGGCTAGTGCAGCATTCGCAGTGGGATGAATTGAGAAAAGCGTGGGATGAACAAAACGATTATTGGTCTTGGTGGATTATATTGCTGGTATTATGCTTAGTCGTACAAGACTTAATCACACCTAAATTTAATCGCTTGCTCAATCATTACACCACTTATGTTGGCAATGTGACCCAAGATAAATTTATCTATACCTTCAAAGCTCTCCTCTGCAGCGTTAGCTATGCGCTCATAAAACCGCTGCCTGTAATCATGGCGGGGATGATTTTCTATCAATCTGAGCGCAATTTTGTACAAGCAGTAGGTATGGGCATACTGGCGATTGGTTTAGTTTATCTTTTATATCGCTTCACTTTTATTTTGACACTCGACAAAAGTGTCCTTGTTGGGCACTTCAAGCGGCCGTCGAAAATAATTCAGGCAGGGCAATCTAGGCTTAAACACTTTGTGCTAATCGCCAGCCCATTACTGGGCTTAATGGGTTTTACTGAGGTACTCGACACTTCGCTGGTGCGTAACAGCATAGGCCGCGGCGCATTCATTGTTTTCTGTATCGTTTTGTTCTTATTTTACAAAGACATTTTAATTCTTAGTCGCGCAAATTCGGACGCTCAACACGATGGTAAAAACAAAAAACTGCTCCAGAAAATACTGTGGACCTTACTGATCTCAGTTCCCCTATTCAGTGCCGGCTTAGCCTTTAAAGGCTATTACTTCACCGCCTTTCAAATGCTGCTACAGCTGCAATTGTCTATTGTGCTTGGTCTCGGTTTCTTGCTCCTATATCAACTGATCAAACGCTGGATGTTGATCGAGCGCCGTCGTATCGCCTTCGATCGCGCCAAGGCCAAACGTGCAGAGCGTTTAGCACAAAGGGAAAAAGGTGAGACTCACCACCCCTCTTCCGATCCCTTAGATACCTATGAAGAGCCTGTTGTCGATCTCGAAACCATTTCGAGCCAATCCTTAGGTTTAGTGCGTTCGTTACTGTTGCTCGCTTTTCTTGCCAGTCTCATAGGCCTCTGGACTCAAACCCATACAGCGCTGTTTTCTTTCCTCGATGGCATCACATTGTGGACCACTAACACCAGTATAAACGGCATAGAACAGCAACTGCCCATCACGATGAAATCCTTACTATTAGGGCTTATCGTAGTGGGGTTTTCACTGATGATTGCCACCAATCTTCCAGGCTTACTTGAGCTAATGCTTCTTCAAAGACTGGAGCTTAGCCCAGGTACGGGTTTTGCGATTACAACTGTCAGCCGTTACTTAGTCATATTTTTAGGTCTATTAATTGGTTTCTCGAATCTGGGCATGGAGTGGTCAAAACTACAATGGCTGATTGCCGCACTATCGCTCGGCTTAGGTTTTGGTTTACAAGAAATTTTTGCTAACTTTATTTCAGGGCTGATTATTTTATTTGAGAAACCCGTGCGCATTGGCGACACGGTGACGATTCGTGATTTAACCGGGACTGTCAGTAAAATTCAAATTCGAGCAACCACCATTATCGACTGGGATAGAAAGGAAATTATTATTCCCAACAAGGCCTTCATCACAGAACAATTGATCAACTGGTCCTTGTCGGATCCTATCACTCGGGTAATTGTCTACGTTTCTGTTGCACGAGATTCTGATCCTGCCAAGGTCGAGGCAACGCTATACCAAGCAGTGCAAGAGTGTGAAAATGCACTCGCCAGCCCAGAACCTGAAGTCTGGTTTGCCGGCTTTGGTAAACACACCCAAGATTATGAAGTGCGCGCTTATGCAAAAGATATGTCGGCACGCTGGCCACTGCGCCATGATTTACATAAACGAGTGACTCAAAAACTCAAAGAAAACAATCTCGAACTCGCCTATCCGCAGATGGAAATCCATATTAAAAATGGTCAACATCGCGAACAACAAGGCATCATCAGAAACTAATAGGATCGCAGAACATGCTTATTTTTGCGCACCGCGGTGCCAGCGGTTATCAGACCGAAAATACCTTAGCCGCCATGGCGAAAGCGTTAGAATTCGGCACTCAGGCCATCGAACTCGATGTGCACAATGTCGAAGGTGAGTTAGTCGTATTTCACGATAGGCGACTTGATAATAAAAGCTCGGGCACGGGCGTCATTCACTTAGTCAGCAAAGCCTATCTAGCGAGCATCAATGTGAAAGGCCACCCCATTCCGACACTATGGCAGGTGCTTGAACTCATTGCCGGACGTTGCATCGTTAACATTGAATTAAAAGGCATTAATACCGTCACGCCGTTAATCGACTTATATTCAAGGGCCTTGAGTCAGCTTGGGTTTACGAAAGAGCAATTACTGCTTTCCTCCTTTAATCACCCGTATCTGCGTGAGCTTAAGCAAGCATTGCCTGAGGCTTTAGTCGCACCACTGCTTGCCAATATTCCACTCGATGGCGCCGCCGTGGTCAGCGAATTGAATGCCTATGCATTGCATGTAGATGTGAGCTTTATCAGCCAAGCATTAGTGGATGACGCCCATAACCGAGGTGCCAAAGTGTATGTGTATACGGTTGATCATAGCGACGATATTCATGCACTTAGACAGATGGGGGTCGACGGCGTATTTAGCAATTACCCTGATCGCGCCATGCAAGCCTTGACCCAAGTGGCAATGGCAGATGACTCTGGTTACTTTGAGTAACAGCAAAAATAATAACCTGATTAGGCTTGGTTATTGCGCTGAGCCCAATAACCGATAAACATAAACATGCCCACAATTAACAGAAACATCCAATGGGATGGCATAGCCACTATGTGCCTTGCCATCCAAGGTGTGGCTTTCACGATCAATAAGCCATAGCCGAAGGCATTCACAATAATAAAAACCAATGTCCGCAGCACAAAAGAATGCCCCAACAAATAGCGCCTTAACATACGGTTTACGTCCGCGGAAAATACCAAAATAAGGCACACCACCATAGCGGTGGCAATATCAAACGCCCAAGGGCGAAGCATATGACCTAACTGGCCAATAATGGTGACTAATTGTTCAAACATAGACTTAACCTAAAAAGATGCAGTGCAAACTCTCACAGTAGAGATGCAGTACATTGAAAAATAACAATAACTAAGCATAAATGGCGACGCTATGAGGCGCAAGTGACTCTTGCTCATAAAGGCGAATCAACGGTACTCGACTGGAGAATAAAGTGCCGTATCTCCCTATTTTGATATTAGCCAATCACCAAATTATTGGGTAGTTAAACTATCGCGGTTAAACTAAAACGTTACAAACCTTTAATGATTGATTGTATAAGTCATCCGTAAGGCATCATCACTCAGATTGTTCATGCCTGAACCTTAACCATGTACAGATAAAACGGTCTAATGTTGACATCCAAACCCAGATGCAAAGACGATGAACGTTGCGCCGAGTCACAAAAGCATTAATCGATATAAATCACTCAAAAAATCAAGATTGCATTTGATAAGCGTTTTCATTTAGAATTGACCCAATTCAATTGGAGACTAATATATGTACGTTTGTCTTTGCCATGCAATCACAGATACGCAAATTAAAAACGCTGTAAGCCAGGGCGATAGCTCACTTGCTGACGTAAAAAAGCGCTTAGGTGTTGCCGATCAATGTGGCAAATGCGCCAGAATGGCCGTGCAAATTATCCAAAATCAATTAGAGCTTGAACCTAATTATTACGAAGTGGCGTAAAGTTAATCACAACAAGTGTGCCTAAGAGCAACTCGCTAACCCGTATGCTGACGAGAAGCTCAACTGGGATTGTGAATGCTTATATCGAGTGAATCTTGCCTACTTACGTCGCAACAAATAAACGACTTCATTAAGCCAAGGTACTGCTTTGTTAATAAAACGGGGATTGTCGGCCAGGACATCTTGCGACGCTAGCACTTCAATAGCAAAATCCTCACTCAGATGCTGGTCTACCCAAGTAGGTGATACAGCAAAAGGTGGGCCGGTAAGGGATTCTTGCGGATAATCTAAGGTCACCAATAAACCAACACTACCACGAGGTAATAAGCTCGCTAACTGCTTGGCATATTGTGCTCGCATACTTTCTGGCCAGGCAATCAAAGCGGCACGATCATAAAATGCCGTTACTGCTTGGGTGATAGCCTTAGGCAACGTAAAAATATCACCCTGGTACAAACTGATTTGTTCGGTTTGATAATGCTGGTGTTCACCCACGGCCGTTTGTGTCATCTCGAGTTGGTTGCCGCTGAAAAATTGCTGTACTGCCAATTCATTTAACTCACAACCTATGACTTGATGCCCCTGTTCTGCGAGGAAACACATGTCTAGCGACTTACCACATAAGGGCACAAAAACGTGGGTATGTGCGGGTAATGCAAGCTGCTGCCAATACTTAGCGAGAAAAGGATTGATGTCTTGTTGATGAAAACCTATCTGTTGCTGCTGCCACTTTTCATGCCAAAAACCGGGTTCCATGGATTTATCTCAATACGATAAAAGTTGCCCTTACTCTAATGATATTTTAAAGCAGATGCAAAGCCTCCTACCATTGGGCAAACATTAGCAATGCAAAGGCTCTGTTACTGATCTAATGTCGCTTGCACTTTACGTAACCAAACACAGTTATCGCACTGACATTGACGCCGTGACAAATGATGGGGGCTTAGCGATGAATCGATAAAATCCACAGCGATCAACAACTGCTGTTTTAACTCGGCTACCGATTTTTCGCTCACCGCCACCAGCTCGTCATTCTGATTCATCCACACACATTCTAAACTCTGATGACAGGTTAAGCATTGCTCGTCGCTGTCATTAAAAAATACCGCATGGGGGCAATGGGTGACTTCCATTGACTGCAAAATACGCTTGCGCGGATATTCCAATAGCTCGATCAACAAGGCTTTATATTGGGTGGGCACATGCCCTCCTTAGCAGTACTTTATCTGTGGGTTAATTAACAACAACTGATCCAATCTCATGCGCCAAAGATTACCTATTGTTGTGAGAATTTAACTTGATACACGTCAAAGTCAGTGGCGAAATAATCGTATAGGTAAGCCAAGTATTCACCTAATCATAAATACCCTCCCAAATACCACCATAAAGCCTCTTTCGATTTGATTCTCTCCCCCGCTTACTGGTTAAATGAACAAAACAAGGAGCACCATTTGCAAACACCACAGCTGCAGCATTTTTATATTTCTGAAGAGCAGTCGATTTACTTGCTCAAAGCCAATGATGCCCGTAAGCACAAGGCGTGGATCCGCCTCTGTAAACAGCAGCTGAGCAAATTAGGTTATACCGATATCGAATTGATTGGCAAAGGTGCCTACGGTTTTGTGTTTGCGGGCATCAATCAAGCGGGTGATGCCCATGTGTTTAAGTTTTCACGGATTAATTTGCCGCAACACATTCAAGATAGGCTCGAAGAAGAGGCCTTTATGCTCTCCTTACTCAAGCATCCCAATGTGCCGGGAGCGATCAAATTTGAGCGAATTGGCAAGCAAGGCATACTGGTGATGGAACGGGCAAAAGGGGAAGATCTCGACCAACTTTGTCGCCGCATGGGCGCCCTACCTACCGCTATGGTCATGAGCATCGCCCGCCAACTCGCCGATATCTTGTATTACCTGCGCACGGGCAAGCCCTTAGTGCACGGCGATATCAAACCTTCGAACCTGGTTTACGATATTGAGCAACAACACTTATCGTTAATCGATTGGGGCTCAGCGGTATTTGCGCAGCGAGATGAACATAACAAACCCGTTGAAGACAATGTAATGGCGTTAATGTCGAGCGATCAACAACATACCAATGCACGCATGGGCGATGTCTATTTTATCGGCGAAGAGCAACTCAATGGGGCACTCTCCAGCCCACGCTTTGACGAGCAAGGCGTTGCCGCAACGCTGTATGCCCTCGCCTCAGGGCAAGCAAGTCGCTTTGGCGCACAAGTGATCTCGCCCACTAGCATAGGCTTACCGATAGAATTAGCCCGTACCTTAGAAGGTATGCTTAGCTCTGATGCGCAACAGCGCAACATTGCTGGCGATTACTTTTTAAAAAGCATGCGCCACAGTCACAGATTACATTTACCTCAGCTGCCCAAAGCTGATTTACAGGGTGAAATTCCTGTTTGGGTACAATCCCGCGACAAAGATGTTGAAACCGTCAGCTACAGTTCGCGTAAATCCTTTTTAAAGGAACACAACGCCCAAGATCCCATCGCTAAGATGGATGATATTCAGCTCGAAAAATATTACCGCAACTTTCTCGTGGGAATGGGCGATACCGAAAAAGGCTTTATCGCCGCCGTCGGACGCTTAGCGCAATATCCTATCGTGGGGGGATTGGCTATCCATTGGCAAGAAACCGGCGTATTTATCGACTCCAACCTTGCGATTTACGATGCAACACAAAAAAGCGCGTTAATTATTGCGGTCAACAACATGGTGGACCTCGCACGAGGAATTAAACGCATAGGGGTATTTAAAGCCTGTTTCTTTAACGCCAAAGACACGCTGCATATCGAACGGACAGATATCAGTGAGCCCTTTATCGCAAGTGCCGACCAGCAATTGCCCTTCGAAGTCGGTGATGTGCCCACCTTAGAAAATAAATCGCGGTTACATTCTTACTTTGAAGACGGTAAAGATCCCGACGAAAACCTCGAATTACCCCATGAAATCATGGAAGAATTAGCCCGTATCAACCAAATTCACCACACAGGCTGCATCATTTTTGAAGCGCTGCCGAATCACTTAAAGATCCACAGTTACTTGAAACTACTCAATCCACGTAAGCAAGCGACGTTTCGCGCAAGTCTCGATCGCATCTTACATCATGTCGGCAAAATTCAAGGCCACGGCGTATCAGGATTTATGAAGTTGCCCTACAAAAACACCCGCCGATTTACCCACCAAGCGCGTAAAGCCAACCATTTTTATCCGAAAAATCCAAAAGAAATAGGTGCCGAATGACACCTAAGTTGACTCATTCAAATGGGTGATCCCGGCGGTAAGATTAACGGCTGAGGAATAAGCCTAAACTTAGCATCGGTTAATCCCGCAGCAAACCCTTGATACAACCAAGTGTAATGCGCTGCAACACTCGCATTCGCTCGATTCGATTTCGCCTTCAATTGCTTGTTCACGAACTGAGCACGATTATAAATCGTAGCCCTGACCTCTGGCGAGGTTTGAGGATCGTGCAGCGTTGCCAGCACCTCATCAATCACCACCGCGTTGACTCGCATCCACACGCCTTCTATCAACCCAAGCTTGTCCTCTTGATACAAGGTCGCCGCGAACAACTTATCCAGTAATGTTGTCACCGATAACTGCTCGCGATCAGCCATTGATGCTTGGCTGACACGATTCAAGCGTTTAGGCATTAACAATAAACTCACCGTATGCCGACTCAACACTTCTGCCATACCTAAAGGATCGCTTACCGCACCGAGGCCAGAATCGAAAGATTCCCGCGTGGGGCGATAATTTCCCGCCTTTGGCACTAAATTTTTAAGCACCGTTTGCGGGATAGTTAAACTCGCTGCATCCAGAGTGTTAAGTAATGCGTCTAAGCCTGTTAGCTGTAACTGAGGGGCAATATAGCTCCAGCGGCGGCCTTCGCCAATCGATTGATAGTTATAGTCAGTGCCACCAATAAACTTGGCGACTGCATCGATTTGATAACGCGTCAACAAATAAATCGGCACAAAGGCATCCGCTAACTCTCCTAGAGGCTCATTGGGCAATAAGGCCGCACTCGAGAAACCCGCAATTGCCTTAGTGCGAATTTTATCTAACTTCGCCAGCTCTTCGATCGGATCGTCACCGCTATCCCACAAACTGGCATAGCCCTGACTCGCATCCTTTTGGCGGGAATCGGCCTCACCGATATAACGAAGGCCACGTTTCGCCACATCGGCCAACAAGGTAGCGTGCAGCTTTTCTTGAGTATGAACATCGCCTTGTTCGCTATAACCGTAAGCGATAGTAAAGTCATCCCAAGGCCCAACACCTGTGGAGTAAGGTGCTGAAATATCAATATCATTGCCGTTTAATTGAATGTTTGGATGGGGATAATCCATCACAGAGGCATCCTGATTAGTCGAAGCCGCAAAGTTATGATCGAGCCCTAAGGTATGGCCAACTTCATGGGCAGCGAGTTGGCGAATGCGCGCAAGCGACAAGGCCGTCGCCGCTTTCTCGGCCGCCACTCTATCCTGCCAGCCTGCGGTTAAGCCTTTAGCAATCAAGTAATCCTGACGCACACGCAAACTGTCAAGCGTGACTTGGCCTTTTATGATTTCACCCGTGCGTGGATCTGTTAGAGCAGCGCCATAGGACCAACCCCGCGTTGCCCTGTGAACCCATTGGATCATGTTGTAGCGAATATCCTGCGGATCGGCATCGAGTGGTAATAACTCAACGTTAAAGCCGTTGATAAATCCGGCGCGGGTAAAAGCGGTCTCCCACCAACGCGCGCCATCGAGCAAGGCCGACCGTATCGGTTCTGGCACACCGGGATCGAGATAATAGGTAATAGGTTTAACGACTTCGCTTGGCGCAGTGCCAGGATGCACTTTCTGCAAACGATGGCGCAGGATAAAACGCTGCACTAAAGGTTGGCTAAAGGGTGTCGCATAATCACGATACTCATCGGACAAATAACCGCTCATCGGATGATAAGCCCGCGGTTGATAATCGGCATCGGGAAGCTCAATAAAGGAATAACGCATCCGTACTGACAGTAAGGTGCCGTCGGGTGTTACCTGTGTTACCTGTGCAACCTGTGCGCCTGCAACCTCACTGTTAAAGGTGAGCTGTACATCCACATCGGCATTTTTCTCAAAGGATTTAATTCCTTTAGGTAAGATGACTGAG
>JBOFUF010000236.1:0-4710 GCA_051652445.1 Shewanella sp. | reverse complement strand
TGTGTACTGACCTTAGATTTAGAAATCCCAAGCCTTCTTGCGGCGGCACTAAAACTACCAGCTCTGGCCACATGAGTAAAAATTGCAATAGGTTCTAACAGTTCTAACATGGAAGTCGCCTTAAGCTGTTTACGACAATAAGATTAACTTTCGGTGACTTGCAATGGATTAGCGTAATTATCGCTTAATAATAACCATGGCATTAATATCTTGCACTAAAGTGACATAACGCAGAGATTTAGACCGAAAAGCTCACTAAAGTAGGTGTTATATCTGACTGATATGTCAGCTTTTAATGTTTTTTTAAGAGTATACCAAATATTCGTCTCTAAACTGTAATATTCCTAACTAAATCAGCACAAACCGAGTGGATAAGTGACATAGACTGAGTCGTAGCAGTGCTCACTACCATTTAGCTTTAGCTAACAAAAAAGCCCTTAAACCATAATCATGGCTAAGGGCGTAGCATTTAAATTTAACTCATGCAAAAGGAGGTAGGCGTTATTGCAATGACGATGGGAGGCTATTCACGCAAATCCTTGGTTGAGTGTTGTGTCAACGCATAAGGCGCGAGTTCTGGTACTTCTTGGCGTAATTGATTTTCAAGCACGAATAAATGTTCAAAGCGGTCGCACAAACGGTCAGCTCTAGCTTCCAGGCCCTTGGCTTGACTCTCAACTTGTTGATCAATATCTTGGCCTAACTTGTGCTTTCTTTTGGAGAAGGCATCCATCTAGGCTTCAAACATCTTGGCTTCAAAATTTTCTCTGCCTCCAGACATGATTTGACCACCTATAGTCATCATAATGGTGCCAATTGAATTGTGCACAATTCGCTCCGTTTCCTGCTCGAATTCATCGGTAAATGTACTCTGAATGGGACCTTCTGTCGCACCTAAATAGAAGGGCGCACCATTTTCATAAGCCACTGAATCAAATAGCTTTTGAACGCCATAACCACAATTTTGAAAACCAGTGATACCGCCTCATTCACAAGCTCAATCGCTGCAGGCACTTGAGTCGACACTTCATCGGTATATTGAGTGACCAATTTTTTCTGCTGACAGGTTAAGTTAACTTGCTTACCTGCAACAAATCACTTGTCGGCTTCAATGCGATATTTTTCAGCGCCCTTTTCACTCATGGCTATCGTTTTAGACTCAACCGTCACGGCATAATTTAAAGCAACTTCACAGCGCTCATCGAATTTTGGCGCAGTTAGCGCCTGCGCCAACGGGACGCTAGATGAGCCTAAAATCACGCCAGATAATGCAAATCCAGTTAATAACTTATTTAATTTCATTTTTGGTCATCCTTTAATCTGAATAATTAGATAAACCTAAACAACTAAATAGCTTAAAGCAGGAAACACGCCAACTTTATAACAACATGATTAGTTTGAATTTAGATAAATTAGCACTAAAAGGTAATGAGCGAAATCGGCTAACATTTAGTCAGGTAGTGTTAATAAAAAACGCGAGATTACCCTAGAAGATTGAACGGCCCAGACGCTGACTTAGATGTTCAAGCATTGCTGTGCCCGCAAGTGAATTGCCATTATCATCGAGCTCTGGTGACCATACACAAATCGACAATTCCCCAGGAATAACAGCAATAATGCCACCCCCGACGCCACTTTTTCCTGGCATACCAACACGATAAGCAAATTCACCTGCGCCATCATATAAGCCAGATGTCGCCAACAAGGCATTAAGCTGCCGAGTTTGCACTTGAGAGATAAGCTCAGTCCCTGTGATGCTTTTGCCGCGATTAGCCAAATACAACATGGCTTTAGATAAGTCAGCACAATTCATCTTCAAGGCACAATAATGAAAATAGGTGCGCAGCACAGTATCAACATCGCCTTGAAAATTGCCAAACGACTTCATCAAATAAGCAATCGCCGCATTGCGCGCACTATGTTGATATTCTGAATCTGCCACTTGTTTGTCGAAACACACTTTATCATTTTGACTTAGCAGCCTGACTAACTCGAGCATTCTGTGTTTAGGCGCACCTAAACGACTCTGCAGTAAGTCAGCAATCACTAACGCGCCAGCATTGATAAAGGGGTTACGCGGCTTGCCACGTTCTAACTCGACTTGCACTAAAGAGTTGAAGGAATGTCCCGAAGGTTCTTTGCCTACTCGGCTCCAGATTTCGGCTTCTTCATATAAAGTTAACGCTAAGGTTAGGCTGAAAACTTTGGAGATACTTTGAATTGAAAATGGCTCAAGGTAATCGCCCGCACCTAAGGTTTCACCGTCAACGGTTGTGACGGCAATGCCTAATTTCCCAGCATCAACGCTGGCCAGTGCGGGGATATAATTTGCAACCTTTCCTTGGCCGAGCAAGGGTCGAACTTTCTCGACCACTTCCTCAAGTAATGCCAGCTCGGGCATTAACCCCACCAAATATCGTACAGTTCGCTAACGTCAACCTGAGACACTTTTTGGTTTGCCCAGAATGACTTAACAGCAGCAATATCTTCTTCAGTGCATTTACCAATGTTTTGGGTAGCAATAATGCCTTCCCATTCGATATGACCGCCGCCATGGAAACCTAATTGACGGGTTTCGATCACTTCATCGATAAATTTATCGACTATTGCATCGATATCGGCTTCAGATACTGATGCATCAAAAGTCCAAGCCATATCAAAACCTAACTCTTGGAATTCATCAACGCGCATTTTCTTACGTAAACGACGGCTACGATTAGTTGCCATAGTGACTTTCCCTTTTGTGTTAAAAAATTAAATAAAAATTAAGATACAAATTAAGCGGTTCGCTCAAACATCAGATCCCATACGCCGTGACCTAGTCGATGTCCACGGGCTTCAAACTTTGTCAGTGGACGATGATCTGGGCGTGGCACAACAGTGTCATCGGCAGACTGGTTTTGATAACCCGGTGCTGCTTGCATCACTTCCAACATATGCTCGCTGTATTCTTCCCAATCGGTTGCCATATGGAACACGCCGCCAATTTTTAACTTGCGGCGGATAAGTTCAGCAAATTCGGCTTGCACGATACGACGCTTATGATGACGTTTCTTATGCCAAGGATCGGGGAAAAATAATTGCACTCGAGCTAATGAGCCGTCAGCAATCGCATGTTCTAACACTTCCATGGCATCGTGATGATACACACGTAAATTCGTCACACCCGCAATGCCAGCATCACTTAGGCAAGAACCGACGCCTGGTTTATGGACTTCAATACCAATGAAATTTTGCTCTGGAGCTTCTGTTGCCATTTGCACTAAAGAAGCGCCCATGCCAAAGCCAATTTCCAGCACAGTGTCAGCTTCACGGCCAAAAACGTCGCGAAGTATTAATGGTGTAGGGCTGTAATCTAAGCCCATTGTTGGCCACTGATTTTCAATAGCGTGTGCTTGGCCTTTGGTTAAGCGACCTTCACGTAGGACAAAGCTTCTGATCTTACGCAGATACTTGCCTTCTTCATTAAATTCAGCGGTAGTGACTTCGCTCATTTTTGCCTCGTCTAGTGGACTGCGCCATCATAAAAGAAGGGGCATTATCCAAAGTTCAACATACAGTGCAAGCACTAATGGATGTGAAGTATACCAAGATTCTTTGAGAGATCGAATTAAGCTGTGATTTTCAACGTTAAATCCCTTACCAACTTAGCTTGGGAGCTTGTCTAAGATGATAACTGCCGCTACACTGCGCCGATGAAATCTACAGCTTCCTTCGCTACACGTATCGTCTCTTGGTACGACAATCATGGTCGTAAAACCCTCCCTTGGCAGCAAGATAAAACCCCATATAGCGTATGGGTTTCTGAAATCATGCTGCAGCAGACTCAGGTTGCGACTGTCATTCCCTATTACCTTAAATTTATGGTGCGTTTCCCCGATGTGTTAGCACTTGCTAACGCGCCAGAGGATGAGGTACTGCATCATTGGACTGGCCTGGGTTATTACGCCCGCGCGCGCAACCTGCATAAAGCCGCCAAGATTATTCGTGATGATTATCTGGGATTATTTCCAACACATTTTGAGCAGGTGCTCGCCCTACCCGGTATCGGCCGCTCGACGGCTGGCGCAGTATTGTCACTGTCACTTGGGCAACATCACCCCATTCTCGATGGCAACGTAAAGCGAGTATTAGCAAGACATGGGGCAATCGCAGGTTGGCCCGGGCAAAAAACGGTTGAAGCGCAACTTTGGCAACTGACGGATGCCTTCACGCCGCAAGAAGATATTCAGAAATATAATCAAGCCATGATGGATATTGGCGCCAGTATTTGCACACGTAGCAAACCTAACTGCACCGCCTGCCCAGTCGCGATGGATTGCAAAGCTCAACTGATTGGCAGACAAACTGATTTCCCCGGCAAAAAGCCTAAAAAAACCATACCAACCAAAGCGGCGTGGATGTTAGTGCTGATGCAAGACAACCAAGTCTTGTTAACTAAACGTCCGCCAGCGGGAATTTGGGGCGGGCTCTGGAGTTTCCCTGAACTTGCTACCCAAGCCGCCCTTGAACCTCATCTTGAGGAGCAAGGGTTTGATGCGCAGCAACTCCAATGGTTAACTGGCTTTAGGCACACATTTAGCCACTTTCATTTAGATATTCAGCCCATGATGCTTAACTTAGATAAAACTCACGGCGATAAAACCCTCGGCAATAAACAGAACGTGGGTGCTGTCATGGAACAAAACCAGTCTCTCTGGTATAACATCA
>JBOFUF010000235.1:0-3713 GCA_051652445.1 Shewanella sp. | reverse complement strand
CGATTTGGCGAGTGAGGAAGACTAAATGACAACAACCAATGATTCATTGATGGCACGTCGCCAAGCCGCAGTTGCGGGTGGTGTCGGGCAAATTCACCCTATTTTTACCGCCCGCGCCGAAAATGCGACTGTGTGGGATGTTGAAGGTCGCGAGTTTATCGATTTTGCGGGCGGCATTGCCGTGCTCAATACGGGCCACCTTCATCCTAAAGTGAAGGCGGCGGTTGCGGCTCAGCTGGATAATTTTTCCCATACCTGTTTTATGGTGCTCGGCTACGAGAGCTATATCCAAGTATGTGAAAAGCTCAATCAACTGGTACCGGGTGATTTTGCCAAGAAGACGGCATTATTTACCAGTGGCTCAGAAGCGGTTGAAAACGCAGTTAAAGTGGCGCGTGCCTATACCAAACGTGCGGGAGTGATTGCATTTACGTCTGGCTACCATGGGCGCACTATTGCGGCCTTGGCATTGACCGGAAAAGTTGCGCCTTACAGCAAAGGCATGGGGCTGATGTCGGCGAACGTGTTCCGTGCCGAGTTCCCGTGTCAGATGCATGGCGTGTCCGATGACGATGCTATGGCATCGATTGAGCGTATCTTTAAAAATGATGCCGAGCCGAGTGATATCGCCGCCATTATTTTAGAGCCAGTGCAGGGCGAGGGCGGTTTCTACGCCGCATCGCCCGCCTTTATGCAACGTTTACGCGCACTATGCGACCGTGAAGGCATTATGCTGATCGCCGATGAAGTGCAAACGGGCGCTGGCCGTACGGGCACTTTCTTCGCGATGGAGCAAATGGGCGTTGCTGCAGATATCACCACCTTTGCTAAATCGATTGCGGGTGGTTTCCCACTCTCGGGTATTACCGGTCGTGCCCAAGTCATGGATGCCGTGGGCCCCGGTGGTCTTGGCGGTACGTATGGCGGCAGTCCGTTAGCCTGCGCCGCTGCACTTGCTGTTATTGAAGTGTTTGAAGAAGAAAAGTTGTTAGAAAGGGCCAATGCCATTGGTGAGCGCATTAAGTCAGCATTGAATGTGATGCAGCGTGACTACACACAAATTGTTGATGTTCGTGGTTTAGGCGCCATGATCGCCATTGAATTGATGGAAGAGGGCAAGCCTGCACCACACTATTGCGCACAAGTGTTGGCGGAGGCTCGTGACCGTGGATTGATTTTATTATCCTGCGGCACTTACGGCAATGTGCTGCGCATTTTGGTGCCATTAACGGCACCTGATGCACAAATTGATGCTGGCCTTGGCATTTTGCAAGCCAGTTTTGATGCTGTATTCAAGCGCTAGCAGTGCTTTGCGGTTAAGTTGGTTCGGTTAAATTAAATATGCCAGGCAGCGACAACTGACTGGCATTTTTTATGCTATAACCTTGGGGTTTATTGTTCGGACTTTACATCGCGAAGCGATGCTGCAGCCGGGTCATTCGTCCCCTGATCACCATTGTTATGTGCATGGTGGGTTTCAGTCAGGCGGCGCATTAGCGGCAATGCCGCAAGTGCGATAACGGTACAGATGACCGCAGCGATACCTAACTTGTTAAATAGACTGGTGTAGACGGGCAATGTTTGCAGTGGATCGACTAAACCCTTGGGTACACTGGCAAAGTTAGCGACCACACCGCCCAGATACTGGGAAATACCCGAGGCGACAAAATAGGCGCCCATCATAAAACCGCCCATACGCGCAGGGACATAGCGGGCAATCATGGCAAGTCCAAGTCCGCTGACCAACAATTCTCCTAAAGAATAAGCCCCATAGCCCCAGATCATGATCCATGAAGAGGTTTTACCATTGACGGCAAATTGTTCTGCAAAGCCATAGATAAAGAAGCCAATAGCCACAACCGCAAAACCGAGTGCAAACTTCGCCGCGATAGAGAAGTCTTTATCATTACGACCTGCCCACGAATAACTCCATGCGAGCACCGGACTTAATACCATAATCCATAATGGATTTAATGCTTGGAACTGAGCCGGTGACCAAGTCCACCAATGGGTACCGAAAATTTGGAAATCCCAGTCAACGTTACGCAGGGCAAACAACGCCAGTGAGGTTGACATTTGTTGATAGAAGATAAAGAAGAACACCGTTTGCACGGTAAGGATCAGCGCGGCAATCAGCCCCGCTCTTTCATTACTTTCACTGGTGCGGATCAAGTGGAAGAAGATAGCCAATACCGCTACGCCAGCCGCATAAACAAAGATGCGTGCAACCACTTCATATTCAAGAATGATGGCCGAAGCGACTACCGACAACGCAGACAGTCCTAATACCAACGCGAGGCTTTTCTTGTTCACTGGACGAGTATCAGGCTCAGAACCGTAGTGGACTAGGCTCTTACGCATGAGTGCATAGTTACCTAGCCCCACTAATATGCCGACACAACACACGGCAAAGGCGGCATGCCAGCCAAATTGGTTGCCATATTGGGTGTTGACGTAATCTTTAATCCAAGGCGTTAGCAACATAGAGAAGGTTGAACCCACGTTTACCGCCATATAATAGAGAGTAAACGCACTGTCGATTTTAGAATCATTACCTTCATAAATTTTACGGACTAAGTTACCCGCATTGGGTTTGAATAGACCGTTACCGACCACAATCACACCGAGTGATGAAAACATAAACCATGTATTCTCAGTGGGCACAGCCATTAGCGCGTAACCCAGAGAAAGGATCCCGGCGCCGAGCAGCATAGTGCGTTTGGTGCCGAGGATCTTATCCCCAACCCAGCCGCCAATGGCCGGTGATACATAAATGAGCGCCGCACAGGCGCTCCATACTAAATTTGCGCGAGAGTCATCAAAGCCAAGGCGCTGCACCATAAAGTACACAATCAGCGCTTGCATGCCGTAATAACCAAAGCGTTCCCATAATTCGATAAGAGACACCGTCATAAATGAGTGTGTTTTGCTTACCTGAGTGCGACTAAGTGTCATATCGCTCGCTTCCAGTACTGTCAATTTTTAATAAGGGGCAAGAGTATAAGTTGATAACGGCTTCAAACCAATGCTGCACAGGCTTTTTGGCATATTTACTTGCAAATAATAGCGGTGTTTTAAGGTTCAATTAATCGGTTTGTTAGTGGTTGTTATGCAGGGCTGACATCGGTCATGTTGTTGGCGATATTTTTGTAACCCAGCATGCTATTGCTATACCGTTTTATAACAATGAACTACCTTTTTTAGCATTGTTGTTTTGTTAGTATTTCCTCCATCTTAGCCAGTAAGTTCTCACTTTGGGTATACCCCATGCAACCCAGCTATACCCTATAGCCAATGGGTTCGCTAGCTATTGGTTTTAAACGCTACGCGAACCAATGCCACGAACCATACTTCAAACGAACCAGATGGCGGCAATGACAGGGAGGCAATGACAATGCGAGTTTTCATCGGCAGCGAATGATTTTAGTGGATGCGCGGTAATGGCTGTAGCCCAATAAAAAAAAGGCCCTACAGGTTGGAGTGCAGGGCAAAAGGAGATTATGGAACTTTTCAAGCCTAGTCTAGGATGTGATGGAATGCCACTTACACAGATCTTTTTACACTCTCCAAGAAGATTTAGCGCATGAGTTCTTGCTGATACTTTTTCGGCGATTGGCGAGACATTCCCATTACCGGATATAGGCAGGGCTTGCCAATGCTGAATTTCAGATATGAAAAAGGCGTAGCGGTTACTAACCTGCTACGCCTTATCA
>JBOFUF010000234.1:0-3569 GCA_051652445.1 Shewanella sp. | reverse complement strand
CCTTATTCGTTGAGGACTCCTTATTCGTTGAGGACTCTTTATTCGTTGAGGACTCCTTATTAAAAGAAAGTCCCATTAGTGCTAAACCAAAGAAACATAACCCCTCTGCCAATGGCCAGGCCATTAACTCGCTTATTCTTCAGGCAAAGGCTCAAGGATGATCATTGGATGTTTTACCACTGAAGCGGCATCTTCAGCGGAAGTGGAAGTGGGAGTGGAAGTCGCAGCTTCAGGCTCTGGTGCCAAGATACCAAGATCTGGATTAGCTGGACTTTCTACTGCATGTTTAGGCAACTGATTTCGATATAAGTCGATCATATTCATCACTTCTGACAAGGCTTTACCATGCTCAAGTGTCAGAATGCCGTTATGCCCAGAGACAATTTCGTCCGATACGGCCAGCACCCACACGGCTTGCATATTAGCGTCGGGGCAGGTTTGCACGGTACGACGCGCCTGCAAGCGAGCACGAATTTTCCAGCCAGATTGGGGTAGCGTCATCATACAGCCAGGAATTTGATCATGCTCCATCAAGGCCGAAGGCATCTTCATTGGCGTAGTGCAGTTACCACCAGAGCATTTATCGATATCGTGGGTAATGGCCCATGAGTTACCCACAGCGCGTTCGCCGTCTTTAATATAATTAAAGGCTTCTTTCACTGCAAAATCCCCCTTAGATTGCAACACCACCATGCTCGGTTTTTGCCGGTCTAAACTGACCAGTGTATCGAGTGGCTGATACTCCGTAGCAGGGACAGCAGGATTTAACAGTAGGAATAAATTAGGATTATCCTGCTGATTATCAATTGCCGTTTTGATGCGATCTTTACTCGCGTGCAACACGACAGCGCCACCAAGACTATGACCCATCACGGTATAACGCAGTAGCTTATCTTGTGTGACTAAGCCATCAAGCTTATCCAACAGCTGTGATAGACCTAACTGCCCGATACGTTTAGCAACGCGTTTACGTTGCAAAATCGTCGGAAAATCTAAGGGTTCAATCCAGCTTTGTGCATCATCAGAGCCATCAAGCCAAAATGGATCGTATTTATCGCCCCGCCAGCCAATATACAAACCCAGCAAATTACGCTGAGTATCGGACGCAGCCATTTGCTGATAAAACTGCTCGAAGGCGACAAAGTTTTCATCTTTAGGCTCAGCGCTATGATGCCAGCCATGGACAAAAATCAATAACTCAGGGATCTGTGCAGGCGCTGAATGTAAAATTCGCGCTTCTAGACCTTGCCATTGTCTTTGATCGTGAGGCTGACCTTTGTCACTAAACTCAATCACATGAAAATCTTGCTTCGCGATGTCTGGACCGGGAACGTGGTAAGCCTGATCGGGAATAAAAGGAAGTAAAACACAAAGGGATAACAGCACTAAAAACAATAATTTATACTGAGTAAATTTTTTAAGGCTCATTTATAACAACACAATTAACGACCACACTCGGCCAAAATAGACATGCTGAAAGTGACTGACAGCAAAATTGACGAAATGATACGCTAACCCCGTTAACCCTGCTAGTGGCCAAAGGGCTTTTGATCCCAACAGCAATACCTTTAGCGCCAAGTATCAGGAAGCGTGACTTGGCTCCATAACTCTTGGCATAGTGGCTGACTATTATACCAATCGCCACCCTTGATCCATCTGACAAGCGCGTCCCCGACTTTAGGATAAGCAATCGGGGTAGGCGATGCCGCTTTAAGCCAGCGCTTAACGATACTGACATCAAGACTATTCATGCAATCTGCGGCCGCTAAAAGCTGTAGCGCTGCTACATTTGATAATTGCTCAAACTGCCCAATGAGTGGTTTTACTAACAGTTTTTTACCTAAGGTTAATGCCTCGCTAGCAAGTTCAAAACCCGCATTGCCTATCACACCACCACAACTGGCAAGATGCAGCTTAAAACCTTCACGATTAAAACCATGCCATTTAATATGCTCGGCATATTGAGCAGTAGGTTGCTGGCTGTGATACACCAAAAACTGATAATCACGAAAGTGTGACAGGAGCTGAACAATCACATCCGCATCTTCGAAAGGCAAATAAACCAATATTTGATGGGTATGCTCCAATGGACTCACATCCACCTCGGCAAAAGGCGGCAAGATGGGGAAACCAAAGTGATGCCAATGACATCCCAGCGCCACATCCACTGGCGCGACATAATTGAGCAGCATCTCATTAAACCAAGTGCTACCGAGTTTTGGCACCGGATAAGCGAGTGCCGCCTGATGACTAATCCCAATCGAAGGCACACCTTGGCGCCGTGCAGCCCAAGCCGACACGGGTTCAAAATCATTCAGCACTAAATCGTAGCCACTGAGATCTAACGCGTTAATATCCTTGAATAAGGATAAAGACAGATTTTGTCGTACTGTTTGTGGCACATTCACGCGCCCAGAATGCGTCGCAAACGTCATCCCTGTTTGTATTTGGTAATCACCAAAACATTCCATCTCAAAAAACTGCCCAGGCTTGCGCCCAGAAAATAAAAAATCTACTTCAATGTTTTGTTTCATCAGTGCGTTAGCCATAACCCGTGCACGACTTATATGCCCATTTCCCGCGCCTTGGACTCCGTAGAGTATTCGCATTACGAATCCTTAAACTGAAAAATGAAAGACAACGCCAACGAATAAGCTGAGATAATGTGCACTCACTTAACTTAAATCACCGGATGAACCAGTTACACCGATCCCATGCCTAATGAGGCTCCCACTAAAATATCCAAAGGATAATGCGCGCCGAGTGCGATCTCCCCTATGGGAAAGGCACATGAATACAAGGGCAGCTCAACCAAAAAACAGGATCCTTGCTGGCATAGCCGCGAGTGTTACTGCGCGGTTCATCTGTGCATTCCCTCGACAACGCTTAGCGTGCTTGGCATAAAAGCAGTCGACGAACCAAGGTTCTATTCACGATTGAATTAGCTAAGATACAGATAGATAAATTGAGACTAAGAAATACCTATGACGGCTAAGTGACATCTATTCGAAGCTTTTGTGACAAGAGCTACCCATTTGGGACGCAACACCAAAATAGGCAGCATAGTTGTCGTAAAAAAACGTCATTTAATGGCTATAATCATACTTTGCATGATAAAAATAACACTGCACCTTAGCGGGCAACAAATGGCCGAGCGGTAACAATACAGTGATTGATAACACTTTTCTTTTCAAAAATCCCTTTTATACTGGCGTAAACTCGCTAAACTGTACCCAACGCGGATCAATAGGAGTGTAAATATGGAATACAACACCTCGGAACTATGTGACATGTACTTAGATGTCGTAGATGTAGTCGAGCCCATGTTCAGTAACTACGGTGGTTGTAGCTCTTTTGGCGGTTCTATTAGCACCATCAAGTGCTTTGAAGACAACGGCCTAATTACCGAAGTCCTACAAGAGGATGGCCAAGGTAAAGTCTTACTCATTGATGGCGGTGGCTCATTACGCCGTGCGCTGATCGATGGTGCTATCGCTGAACTTGCGGTTAGCAACAACTGGGAAGGCATTATCGTTTACGGTTCTGTACGCGATGTGGATGCATTGGAA
>JBOFUF010000233.1:0-4949 GCA_051652445.1 Shewanella sp. | reverse complement strand
GCCGGGACGGAGCGCCTAGGGCACTCCACTTCCGTGTTGCATCAATTCAAAAGGTGGCCGACATTCTGTCATTGATGCGCCTTGAATTGAAGCACCCTAGGCGCTCTGAAACTCGTATCTTCAGGTAGCTTGGGTATAACAAGCTAAACGGTTCAAAAGTGACGATGCTGTCGCGCTTTAAAAACCAACAAAAATTTCGATCCCGCAATTTAACCGCCAAGATGATAAGCAAAAATATATTATTTATATTTCTACCGTAAAAAACTAAACATTATTCAAACAAGTACCAATTTATTTACATTTTAGTGATTTTCACGCTAAGTTTAGTGGTGTTTCACAGCCCCTCGTAAGCAATCATGATACTTTAGTCGTACAAAAAGTCGTAAGCATTCGCCGTAACAACAAATAAGACTTTAGTACAGCACTCAGCTTGATGCTGGCGGGTCTTATATTGTCTGTACACGACACAAAATGCGGCGTTAACTGGGGAGTTTCGCAAAAATGAAGAGCAAGAGTTTATTAGGCAATATTGGTGTGCAAGTGGTGATCGCCATGATTATCGGCGCGCTAGTGGGTTTTATCATGGGCGAGGGTGCCAGCATTTTTGCACCGCTGGGAACCATTTTTATCCATTTAATCAAAATGCTAGTAATACCACTGGTATTGGTTTCTATCATCAGCGGAGCGGCGAGCTTAGGCAATAGCCCCTCGGCGGGTAAGATTGGCATTGGCACTTTTGGCTTTTTTATCGTCACCTCTGGCATTGCTGTAGCGCTGGCATTGGTAATGGGTAAGCTATTCCAACCGGGCGCGGGAGTGAATTTTACGGCCCACAGCAGCGCCAATTTGATGGACGTGACCAAGGATCTCGGCGCATTGCCCGGGGTGATGGATACCTTTATCGGTATGATCCCAACCAATGTGTTCGAGTCACTGAACGGCGGTAACATCTTACAAATATTAGTCTTTAGTATCTTCTTCGGTATCGCGCTGACTAAAGTTAAAGGCGATGGCGCTAAACCTATTTTGGCTGCACTCAATACGGTCGTCGACGCCTTTGTGTGGATGATCAACTGCGTGATGATCATTGCCCCTATTGGTGTATTTGGTTTGATGGCCGATTCTGTGGGCACCTTCGGTTTCGATGCATTAGAAGTGGTATTTAAGTTATTTGTCGTGTTTGTGGCCGCGATTCTGATCTACGGTTTTATCTTCTTCCCATTGGTGGTGCAACTCTTCTCAAGAGTATCGGCGCGCCAGTTTATTTCGGCAATGAAGAAGCCGCAAGTGATGGCCATATCAACGGCGTCTTCAATGGCAACGCTACCGGTCAATATGGAAACCTGCGAGAAAGATCTTAACGTCTCTAAGGCAACCACAGCTTTTGTACTGCCGTTAGGCGCCACGATTAATATGAGCGGCAACGCGATTTATTATGGTTTAGTCGCCATGTTCTTCGCCCAAATGTATAACGTCGATCTGTCGATGACCGCCTATGCGGCGATCATTTTCACCTCTACCTTAGGTGCAATTGGTCAAGCTGGTGTACCTGGCCCATCCTTTTTAGTGGTGGCAGTGCTGTTAGCTGCGGGAATTCCTATCGATGGTTTACCTTTGCTGTTTGCGTTAGACAGGGTTTTTGACATGATCCGCACCGCACTCAATATCACTGGCGATGCGGCTTGTGCCTTGATTATGGATAAATACACTCAGTCTGAAATGACAGTAGATAACGAGCGTAGCTTTAACGTGTAAATGCCCTTACCGAACGCTGCAAATGCAGGCTTGAATAGGCAACGCTTATTCAAGCCATTTTATGCCGACGGCACACGGTTTGACCGGCATGGGCAACATTGCGCCATTGACATTTATCTGGCGCTATATACCCAAGCTGCCTGAAGAGTCGAGTTTCAGGTTGTTTGGGTATAGATACAAATAACAGGATTGTTCTGCGATACCGTCACTCAATTAATGCCGCGAAGTTAAAGCCAAAAGGAATTCTGCCCTATGTCTGTATTTGCTCCAGCCACCCCCTTTGCCCACTTTATCTATCGCCACTTCCGTTCAATCCACGCCCTAAAACTTGGTTTGGCCCTGCTTATTGCCGTGACAATTAATGCAATTTGGGCGCCACCGGATTTTATATGGAGCATGGTGACGATTGTGGTCATCATGATGAGTTTACCGCAAGTAGGCGGTGCGATTGAAAAGTCACTTCAAAGGGCAATCGGCACTTGTTTAGGCTCGGCTTATGGGGTGATGTTAGTTGCCACTGTCGACAGTTATTGGCTGATCATGAGCCTGCTAATCTTAGCCGTTAGTTTGATTTGCTTTATCTCAGCGGGACGTTATAGCTACGCCTATTTAGTGTCCGGATTTACTGTCATCATAGTGGTCGGCGATGCCAGCCACGACACCTCAGAGGCGCTGTGGCGTACGGCCAACATTCTCTCAGGCTGTGTGATCGCTATTTTGGTCTCGCTATTTATTTTCCCGATTAAAGCTAAACAAGATTGGCGATCCCAGCTTGCCCATGCCATCGACAAGATGGCCGAGGTACTAACCCTGCATCTTAAGGCACCCGCTAATCATAGTCTCGACTTTAACGCTGAGCTCGCCGCCGCGATGAAAGCGGTACTGACCCAAAAGAAGCTGTTTTTTTCCCTCGAGTGGGAAAGCACAACCCTAAAAAAACACAAGGTACTGCTCTCACAACTCGCCAATAAACAGGTGCGCTTAATCACGTTGCTTGAGCTATTACCCTTAACCCGCTGGCAAGAATCCGATAAAGATGCCTACCATCAAATCAATTGTATCGCCGCCGAACTCAGCCGCTATTTACAGCAACTCGCTGCCTTTGTTGGCGGCAAAAACCCGCAACTCCCCGTGCTGCCCCAGCAGTTAGTGCCGCAGTTGCAACAAACGCTACAGCAAGCATTAGCGTTAACCCCAGGGAGTAGCGCGCAAGAGCCGCTCAGTAACCGCGATTATGCCGGCTTTGCACTGACAGGTTATGGCTGGTTAATCTATCAGTTGACCATCGCCGTTGAAGCCCTTTACGAAGACATCGGCATCATTGAAGCGGCCTATCACAAACCTGCGCCCCCAAGCACAAAGGTTCAGCACCGCTAATCTTTGCCATGTCAGCGCCAGCCTCAAACGCTGACCAACACGCTCACAGATCAGCATGTCGCATGGCATTGGGGCTTGTTAAGCGTCGCGTTAAGCACCACGTTAACCGTGCAGACAAACACTTGCCACCCTTGCGCTGGCAAGGTGTTTAATGAAAAGATACCGCCATAATAATAATTCAAACTATGGATGCTCTGGCATGCACTTACTGACACTCTTAGCGATCACCTCAAGCAGTTTTCTTACCGCCAATTTAGCCTTAGCCAACGATATTAAGCTCAGCACCGCAGAGGAGATCACCGCCAAAACTCAGCCACAACTAACCGCTACTCGCGCGAGTGCCTTTATTAATGATGCCATTTTGCCGCCCAGTATCACTTGGCATGGCGCCAGCAAATCACTGATGTGGAATACCGATAACGAATGGGCCACGCCCTTCGAGCAAAGTGGCGGCATTGACAGCCCAAGCTTTGATACCACGACAGCTTGGCTCGATAAACTCGCGAGCGAAACGGATAAATTACACAAGGTGAGCTTAGGTAAGAGCCCGCAAGGGCGCGATATGTGGATGTATATCGCCAGCAGCGAAGGCATTAATGAGTCAGCGCGCCTCAAGCAAAACACGAAACCCACAGTGCTTGTGCAGGCGGGGATCCATGCCGGCGAAATCGACGGTAAAGATGCAGGTATGATGCTGCTACGCGATATGATTAAAGGTGATAAAAGTGCCCTACTTGATAAAGCTAACCTCTTATTTGTGCCTATGTTCAGTGTTGATGGCCATGAGCGCAGCGGCGAATTTAACCGCGTGAATCAACGTGGCCCAGTGAATATGGGCTGGCGTACAACCGCCAACAACCTCAACCTTAACCGCGATTATGCTAAGGCCGACAGCGTAGAAATGCAGCACATGCTGCGCGCCATCAACCTATGGCAACCAGACTTGTATATCGACGTGCATGTCACCGACGGCATCGATTACCAATACGATGTCACCTTTGGTTATAACCTTGCCCAAGGATTAAGCCCAGCGAGCTACCGCTGGCTCGACAACAGCTACCGACCCGCGATTGAAGCGGCATTAACCGAGCAAGGCCATATTCCCGGCCCACTGGTTTTTGCGTTGGATAACGCCGATATCACCAAAGGCATGTCGCTGTGGAATCCAAGCCCGCGCTTCTCTAACGGTTATGGCGATGCGCGCCATTTACCCACTATTTTGATTGAAAACCACAGCCTAAAACCCTTTAAGCAAAGGGTTTTAGGCACCTATGTGATGTTAGCGCAAACCCTCAAAACAGTGGGTGAACAGGCGACAAACCTTAAGAGTGCGATTCAAGAAGATAAATACCGCGCCCCACCGCTAATCACCCTTACTTGGAAATTAGCGCCATTAGAAAAAGGCTGGGATTTTAAAGGCATTGATTATCTGCTCGAAAAGAGCCCCATCAGTGGCACTGACGTGGTGCGCTGGACGGGTGAGCCTAAGTTATACCCTAACTTACCTGTGATGGCTGAAACCGTGCCCGATATTAAGGTCTCTCGTCCGAGTGCTTACTATATTCCAGCTCAATGGACGCAAGTGATTGATCGCCTTAACGTGCATGGCATTCGCATGACCACGATCAAAAAGCCAACCGAGTTGAAATTGCAGCAATATACCCTCAGCAATCCCACGTTTAACACTCAGGCCTTTGAAGGTCGTCAAACCGTAAAAGTGGAGTCAAAATTAACCAAAGTCAGCACCACTCTGCCAAGCGGTACAGTAAAAATCAGCACCGATCAACCGCTGGGTGATCTGGCGATATTACTGCTGG
>JBOFUF010000232.1:0-6258 GCA_051652445.1 Shewanella sp. | reverse complement strand
TAGAAGCTGTGGTCAAAACCATAGACGATATGGACTCAGGTCTGGAAGATGTTGAAGGCTTACTTGAGCTGGCTATTGAAGAGGAAGATGAAGAGACTTTCAATGAAACCAGTAAAGAGCTGGATTATCTCGAAAGCCGCCTTGCTGATCTTGAATTTCGCCGTATGTTCTCCGGCCCGCAAGATGCGTCAAACTGTTATTTAGACATTCAGTCAGGCAGTGGTGGTACCGAAGCCCAAGATTGGGCCAACATGGTGCTGCGTATGTATCTACGGTGGGGTGATGCTCACGGTTTTAGCCCTGAATTGATGGAAGTGACTGATGGCGACGTGGCTGGCATTAAAGGTGCGACCATTAAGTTCACCGGTGAATATGCCTTTGGTTGGTTACGTACCGAAACTGGCGTACACCGCTTAGTGCGCAAATCGCCATTCGACTCATCGGGTCGTCGCCATACGTCATTCTGCTCTGTGTTCGTTTATCCTGAAATCGATGACGATATCACCATTGATATCAATCCATCGGATTTGCGTATTGATACTTACCGCGCATCGGGCGCAGGTGGGCAGCACGTTAACAAAACGGAATCGGCGATTCGTATTACCCACTTACCGACTAACACTGTCGTGCAGTGTCAGAATGACCGTTCACAGCATAAGAACAAAGATGCTGCGATGAAGCAGCTAAAAGCGAAGCTATTTGAGCTCGAAATGCATAAGCAAAATGCGGACAAACAGGCTGCAGAAGATGCTAAATCGGATATCGGTTGGGGCAGTCAAATTCGTTCTTATGTATTAGATGACTCCCGTATTAAAGACTTACGTACCGGCGTGGAAACACGTAATACTCAGGCGGTACTCGATGGTGATCTGGATAAGTTTATCGAAGCCAGTTTGAAATCAGGACTGTAATTAATTCAATATTATAGAGGGGAAATAAGATGACTGAACAAGTGCAAGATGAAAACAAACTGATTGCCGAGCGTCGCGCTAAGTTAGAAAGCATTCGTCCAAACTGTAGCGCTAATGCCCACCCTAATACCTTCCGTCGCACTCATAAAGCGGCTGAATTACAAGCACAGTTTGGTGATAAAACCAAAGAAGAACTCGAAGCCTTAGGTTTTAAGACCAGCATCGCTGGCCGCATTATGGCAAAGCGTGGTCCATTTCTCGTGATTCAAGATGTGTCTGGTCGTATTCAAGCCTATGCTGAAAAAAGCGTGCAAGCTGACTTGAAGGCACGTTTTCAAGGCCTGGATATCGGTGACATCATTGGCGTAACTGGTCAGCTGCATTTGTCTGGTCAAGGTGATTTATACGTCAACATGGAACAGTACGAGCTACTGACCAAGGCGCTGCGTCCATTACCTGCGGATTATTATGGCCTTGCCGATCAAGAAATGCGCTACCGTCAACGTTACGTGGATTTAATCGTTAACGAAGATTCGCGCAATGCCTTTATCATGCGTTCTAAAGTGGTTTCTGCAATCCGTAACTTCATGATCAAAAAAGAGTTCATGGAAGTTGAAACCCCTATGATGCACGTGATCCCAGGTGGTGCTTCGGCCCGTCCTTTTATCACCCATCACAATGCCTTAGACATGCCAATGTACCTGCGTATCGCGCCAGAATTGTATTTGAAGCGTCTAGTGGTCGGTGGTTTTGAGCGTGTGTTCGAAATCAACCGTAACTTCCGTAACGAAGGTTTGTCGCCACGTCATAACCCAGAATTCACTATGATGGAATTCTATATGGCTTATGCTGACTACCAAGATCTGATGGATTTAACCGAAGAAATGCTCAGCTCGGTTGCTATTGAATTGCTTGGTAGTGCGCAAATGCCATACGGTGAGCACACAGTCGATTTCGGTGGCCCATATGCACGTTTAAGCATGTTAGAAGCGATTCAGAAGTACAATCCTGATAACGCCACTATCCAAGCTATGACCTATGAGCAAGTGAAAGATGTTGAATTCATGCGTGATTTAGCAAAAAGCTTAGGCATGAAGATTGAGAAGTTCTGGACTTGTGGTCAGCTGCTTGAAGAAATCTTCGGTGAAACGGCTGAATGGCAATTGATGCAACCGACGTTCATCACTGGCTACCCAGCGGATATTTCACCATTGGCACGTCGTAATGATGACAACCATTTCATCACTGACCGTTTCGAATTCTTCATCGGTGGCCGCGAAGTGGCTAACGGCTTTAGTGAGCTGAACGATGCTGAAGATCAAGACAACCGCTTTAAAGCGCAGGTTGATGCCAAAGATGCTGGTGACGATGAAGCTATGTTCTACGATGCAGACTATATCACTGCACTGGAACACGGTTTGCCACCAACGGCAGGTCAAGGTATTGGTATCGACCGTTTAGTGATGTTGTTCACTAATACTCATACTATCCGTGATGTGATCTTGTTCCCAGCCATGCGCCCACAGGCGTAAGGTCGAACAAGGCTACTGAGCCATGTCCAACCATAAATGAGTTGGAATAGACTAAGCCAGTATCGACAGGGATGAGTTGACGATTACCTCAATGACATCCCCAATAAAAACCAGCCACTTGGCTGGTTTTTTGTTTTCTCAAATAGCTAAAGATGATGAGTAAGATGTTGCATTCTTTTCGTTGTTTCAGATAATCAATCTGACATTGGTCTAGTGGTGTATTGCTTGACCTTCGTTGATGTTCAAAAGCTTGGTACAAGCTGACACACACAGATATGGGGCCATGCACGCGCTATTTGGGACCGGAGGCGCCTGCCGAAACCTTTCTTTGGCAAGACCCAAGACCCTATGCCAATGGTTGATCATCGCGGGTTGATGAGCGGCTGTTACAGAACTTAAACTTAAGATTATCGGTTCTGGATTAACGATTTCAGCCGTTGTAGCAACCGCTTGGGCCTCGGCGTCGACCTTCCGAGGTTCTGATATGAACCTGTTGCTGATGGCTTTAGAAATTATCCCCCTTGTCAGTATCTGCCGAGGAGTATTTGCAGTTACGTGCACTTGCAGAAGTTTATGCAAGCAGCGATGCACAATGACAATTGTCGATGACTTTATCGCAGCTTGTATGATTTTTACGCGATACACTTATTTTTGGGGCGTTAATGCCGTTAATTATTTCATTTTTAATCATATTTTCATCATTAGGCCTCAAAATTAAAAATAGCTAGCATGCCATATTCCATTCCATAGAAAGTATGCTAGATTCTGGCGAATTGTTGCTAAAAGCGGTATTGTTACCTCTGTCATCAACAGTTCTCCTCAGGGCCATCACTGCAATTTACTTAAATTTGCAGATAATTGTCAGGAAGTTACACCAATTCAGAGTCTGCTTATGCAACCCAATTTATGTTCAGAACAAAGCAACATTTACCAACAATCGATGGTGACACTGCCGTCTATTGAAGCCCAGTCTTCCAGTCGTCGTGGCCGCTTACAGCGCATGGTTGGCGGCGTATTGTTAACCTGTAGCGTATTACTGAGTCTTTCGGCATGTGCGGCAGGTAAGCAGGTGTCGCCACAAGAAGGTGAAGAGTTTAGTTACGCTTGGCTTAAGGGTCATGCTCGCACTATGGCGGCTCAACCTTATGAGAGCCACAAGGGCGAATTGCCTAAAAGCCTTCAAGGTATGAGCTGGGATGATTACCAGCAATTCCACTTCAAGAAAAAAGCGGCACTCTGGCGCGAGCAAGACTCGGAGTTTCGTGCCGAACTGTTCCATCTTGGGTTGTTTTTTGATACGCCAATACGTATCTATGAGCTCAATGACGGTAAGGCAAAGTTAATCGAATATTCGCCTTCTATGTTCGATTACGGTAAGTCAAAGGTTAAGGGCAGTCAGTTACCTAAGGATCTGGGTTTTGCGGGTTTCCGTATGCAGTTCAACACCGATTGGCAACGTGACGTTGTTGCGTTCCTCGGCGCGAGCTATTTTCGAGCAGTAGGTCAGGAAATGCAATATGGCCTATCTGCACGGGGTTTGGCTGTGGATACTGCGTTGCCAAAACCAGAAGAGTTTCCAATGTTTACTCATTTCTGGTTAGAAAAACCTAAACCAGGATCAAATATCACAACGGTATATGCCTTGTTAGACTCTCCGAGTGTGTCGGGGGCTTACCGCTTTGATATCGAACCGGGTGAACGTTTAATAATGAAGGTGGATGTGGCCGTTTATCCACGTAAAGCGATTGAACGTTTAGGCGTTGCGCCACTGACCAGTATGTTTATGGTGGGTGAGAACGATCGCCGCACCGGTTATGACTGGCGTCCAGAAATCCATGATACCGATGGTTTAGCCATGCACACGGGGAATGGTGAGTGGATTTGGCGTCCGCTGGCTAACCCTGAAAACCTAAGATTCAATGCTTATAGCGATGAAAACCCCAAAGGTTTTGGTTTACTGCAACGTGACCGTAACTTCGATCACTATCAGGACGATGGCGTATTTTATGATAAACGCCCGAGTCTATGGATTGAACCAACAAGCAGTTGGGGCAAAGGTTCAGTGCAGTTAGTTGAAATCCCAACACTGGATGAGACCTTCGATAATATAGTGGCTTTCTGGAATCCTGCTGAGCCAATTGTTCCGGGTCAAGAGCTACTGTATAGCTATAACATGTATTGGGGCGGTATCCCACCGGTTCAATCACCCCGTGCTCGGGTTGTCGATACCTTCACCGGGATTGGCGGCGTGGTGGGTCAAAAACGTAAATATTACAGTAAACGTTTTGTGGTGGATTTCGCGGGTGGCACCTTACCTATGATAGGTAAAGACACCCAAGTTAAAGCGGTGATCACCGCATCTGAAGGTAAAGTCGAAATTGAATCAGCCCGTCCTTTAGCCTCGATTAATGGTTACCGCGCTATGTTTGACGTAGTGCCACCCGTAGATGGGACTGAGCCGATAAATCTAAGAGTTTACTTGGAAGTCGATGGTCAGCCATTGTCTGAGACTTGGATGTATCAGTGGAACCCTCCCGCTATGGATGATCGTGAATTGCACAATGCAGGCCATCTGCAATAAGCCAAGAGTGAGTCATTAAACAAAAACGCCAGCTAACTTAGCTGGCGTTTTTTTTGATTATTAATATGAGGTGTGAATACAACTTCACTGGCTAAATGACGGATGGATTGTTGGATTTGCACCACTTGCTTGTGTCTTCGACACGCGGTAATGCCGATATTGATTGGTGTTTATACCAATATCGGCATTTAGTCGAGAATGGTTTTGCTCGTCTCAAGCATTTTAGAGCGTTCGCGACCCGCTATGACAAATTAAACATTCATTTCGAAAGCATGCTTTAGCTTGCTCAGTGATTTGGCTGCCAATGTGAAAGATCAGCTGCCCCTAGTGTGACATTTTATTTTTGATGAGCACACAACGCTGTTCTATTTGACGGGTTTCCAATAGGTTGCGGCGTGTTAGGTTCGATAGCCCTGTTTGGCTATCAAGTACTTTATCTAATGCCGCGATGCTAGTGTAATTACAATCAGTTGGTATGAGGCTATGGCTATAGCTGCGCATAAATACGGGGCCCTTTTTGTCCATATCCACTAAGCTTGCTAGGCGTTCTTCTGCCGTTGCTGCGCTCAATAGTTTTTGCTCTGCAGGATAAATGTTTTCCATAATAATCCGCTGCTTGGAGAATGGCAGGCTATCTTGATGGACCTTGCTTAACCAACGGCGTTTTGCGGCAGCTTCTGGGCGAATGACCCGTGCCGCCAGCGCGGCTTTCTCACCAGCATCAGAGTTATCCTTGGTAGCTTCTTTGGTTAAACGTTGTAACGCATTAGGGAAATCATAACGATTGAGCTGAGTGATGATCGCCCAGCGTAAATCTTGATCTAAGGTCAGTCCCTTTATTGTTGACTTGTTATCAACGAGTTGTTCCAAGTGTCGCAATGAATCTCTATCACTTGCCAAACTAACATAAGCGTCGAACCAAATTCGTTGAAAGTCATTATTGCCTTTGCTTTCCATTGCTTTTCTCAAGCTCATTTGAGTTAAGCCTTTAATTGCATTTTCAGCAAAGTTTTGCTGAATAGGCGCTATCTGTGCAAGATATTTTTTGGAAAGTAACATGCTATCAATGATCTGGCCGACAATGGTGTAGTCCGTCTCTGCCGGTGCGTTAACAAATACAGCACTCAGGTACTGATCTAAGCTCAATCTACCTTCGCGGACGCTGTCCCACAGGCTTTGCCATAGCATAGATCGCAATAAGGGATCTGATACATTACTTAGCTGTTGTTGTGCG
>JBOFUF010000231.1:0-2322 GCA_051652445.1 Shewanella sp. | reverse complement strand
GGCCTATCGATTGGCGTCGATGGAAAGTATAACTGGAACCCTGAAATCCTCCGCAACATATCAGCCAGTACCGACACCTTGGCCTTAGCCGCCATCAGCGGTGAACAATGGCAGGCCGATCTCGCCCGCGGTTTAGGCTTTGAACTCAGCGAAGAAGAAATCACAAGATTAACTGCCGCCAGAATGCAAGGATTAGAAACCATAACCGTAGCGATTCGTCATATTATTGATAAACGTACCGATACAGGCTGGACTACTAACGGCCACACCGGCACGGACGTACAAGTGTTTGCCACAGGTCCCGCATCTGAACTGTTTAACGGCCATCAAGACAATACTGATATTGCCAATAAGATTTTCAGCTTATTGCCAAAACCGAAGAAACCTAAAAGCTAAGCGTTAATCGATTCCGTTTATTAAAGGCAATCACATAATGCAATCACAAAAGGCAACCGCATAATGCCGTTGCTTTTTTATTGGGTCTTATGGCTGGAATTCGATGCGAACTGGCTCAGGCGTGAATAACGGGTATAATGCCCACACTTAAGTTTATAGGTGCCTGTAACTGTGTTAACTAATCCATCGCAAGTCATTATTCGTAATCAAGACAGCCTAAACCAACACAAGGTGTTAGTGCTCAATCATGAAGCCGATCTACTGCCAAAAGCCCTACTCGATATCGCGGCCTCGGTCGATGCCCTCGCCTTGGATTACCACCATTACTTGCACTTAGCACCGCACGCCAATTCGAAATTGCGTTGTTATTTCGGCCACGAACTGCCGCAGCCAGATCCGCTAAAACCAGAAAAATACGATACGGTGATTGTCTACTTCCCTAAGGCTAAGCCCCTCGCACCTTATTTGTTTAATCTCGCGGCCAGTCATCTTGTGCCTAACGGCCAACTGTTAGTCGTTGGGGAAAACAAAGGCGGGATTAAGTCTTTAGTGAAGCTTTTGCCGGAGTATTTTGCGACGGGGATGAAGCTCGATAACGCCCGCCACTGCCTGCTGTTTGGTAGCAATTTAGAGGGTAACGTCCCAGCAATGAAGCTCAGCGACTGGGTCAGCCAGTATCAACTCACCACGCCGCAGGGCGAGATCAGTATCTGCAATTTAGTGGGGGTCTTTAGCGAAAAACGCTTAGATCTGGGCACTGAGTTATTATTGTCACACCTACCCACACTCTCTGGCCGAGTACTCGATTTTGGTTGCGGTGCGGGCGTGATTGCCGCTGCCCTACTAAAAGCACAACCCAGCCTATCCCTAGAATGCGTCGATATTAATGCAATGGCGCTCGCGTCCTGCGAACTCACACTTGCAGCGAATGGCATGACAGCCAAAGTGTATCCCTCCGATGGACTTGCGCACACCACAGGAAAATTTAACGGTATTATTTCTAATCCGCCATTTCACGATGGCCTTGCAAGTACCACTAGCATAGCGCATAACTTTGTGACGGATAGCGCTAAGCAATTACAACATAACGGTATTTGGCAAATTGTCGCCAACCGCCACTTACCCTATTCCGATATCATTGCCGCCGAATTTGGCCAATTGAAAGTGGTAGCCGACAACAACAAGTACAAGCTGTATTACTTCCAGCACAAGTAAAACCCTATAGATAACGCGCTTATGCTTTGGTTATAGGCGCATTATTGACTACGCCTCATACTGACTCGTATCACTATCCCTATTTTTCAGATAAAGCTTATCTTTCCTCCCTTGACAAAACTCAACATTGTGATCTGCCGCATGTCAGCGATTGCTGTAAACCGGCTTTCATTTACATCAAACTGCCGCTCCTAGCATAGGGATTTAATTTAAAGCATCTATTTAATGGCTACATCGAAAGTTAGCATTAAGTTGCGACTTACACCGCTAGCAGTACACATAAACCAGAGGTAACACTGCATATACCATTAAATTTATTATAAAAAACCAATTGCAAATCACCCCGCAGGCCACAAATAACAACATACCCACATTTGCTGTTTTTGCCGCCCAAAAGGCTTCTTTACCCTAAGTTTCTACTGTTATACTCAAATCAGCGTCTTAAACAATAATAAAACGCAATCACTAGGAATGCCCCTATGCTGGCCCCTGAACTCATTGAGCTAAACAGCGATAAGACAAAAGCGGAATTGCGCCTGATCCCTCATGTCCATGGCCCAGTCACCCATGAAGAAATAATGCGCCTGTTGTCTTTACCTGAATTCGCCGCCCTGCTTCCGCTAGAGCCTGCCATTACTAAAACTGTAAATAAAATCAACGCTCTGTGCAGTCAAGACGACGGGAAATTTGAGTTCTACGCCACCTTAGCCG
>JBOFUF010000230.1:0-8401 GCA_051652445.1 Shewanella sp. | reverse complement strand
GACCATAATACACATTGGCATCGTTAAAACGACTCACTGCCCAACGTAACATATCGCCAATGGTGCGTAACTCTGTCACAGCTTCATCTACAAAGATCTTATCCAAAACGTGCTCCCGCTAGTTTGTTCGTCAACATTGTAACTGAACTCTATTCAGAAACCATAAGATTCAATAGAATACCCACCATGAAAAAAGACGACGACAAAGAAGGCGTGGCGATGTTCTCCACGCTTATCGATGGCATTAAACCCATCACGCAAAATAAGCGACACTTTCGCACGCCCTTAAAAACCAAACAGGAAATTGAACTGAAGGAGCAGCAATTACATGCTAACAGTTATTTTTCAGATACTTACCAGCCACTACTGCCCACTCAAGGGCCGATGCGTTGGTTGGAGGACGGCGTTGATAGCGTAGAACTCAAACGCTTGAGGCGTGGCGATTACCAACCCGATTTACTGCTAGATTTACACGGCTATCGCCAATCAGAAGCTAAGCTTGAGTTAGCGGCACTGATCCAAGCCTGTGTTAAACAACAGAGTTTGTGTTGCTGTATTATGCACGGTTATGGCAGTGGCATATTGAAACAACAAGTCCCCATGTGGTTAGTGCAGCACCCCATGGTAAAAGCGTTCCATCAAGCCCCTAAAGAATGGGGTGGCGATGCGGCGTTATTAGTGCTGATTGATATTGGCGAGCAGCCCCATAGACGTTAGCGTTTAGGCTTTAACGTGTCCAATTTAGCGAAAACAAACTGCCCACATTACGTGGGCAGTTTGTTTTGTAAAAGAGATATAAACCTAGATTAGCTAATACTATGGGGGGCGTGTTGCCACACAATCGAGGCTTGCTCGGCATGTTTATCAATCAGCGTAATGCCTGACGTCGCGAATAATGGCGGTTCAACGCCAGCCACTAACTCACTGACTAAGTATCCCAGTAACGGCATATGAGCAATCACTAGCACTTTATCCGCCTTGTATAATTCAGCATAAGCCACAACCAAGGCCGCGACATTGGCGGGATCGCCAGAAGGCACAAGATCATCGGCGACTAACCACTTACGCGGTTCAGGAAAATGCTGACTCAGCTCCTGCCACGTTTGCTGTACTCGTAAGTAAGGACTCACTAAAACAAGGTCGAAATCAGTCACACTGCGAGCTAGCCAGTTGCTCATCAACACAGTATGGTGCCTTCCTATATCGGTCAGTGTTCTGTCTCTATCAGACTGAGCATTAAATCCGGCGTCACCATGTCTCATCAAAAATAGCTGCATACTTCTCTCGCGACTCAAACTTGTTTTTGTTTTATCCCAATTGTAGCCCTAAAATCCGTTTCGACAAACTATGTACGACGTACGACTTAATCTTTAGTCGATAAACACAAGAGATATTTGCTAAAAACCATTAAGACTATCAATATATAACAAGCTATCGTTATTGGAGTGTCTCTTTGCCAGCCTCTCAGTCTATATATAAAAGTCCAAATGATCATCGCCAGTATCGTTATCTCGTATTAGATAACGCGCTAAGGGTGTTATTGGTTGAAGATCAAGATGCCAGCCAAGCGGCCGCATCTATGGCTGTCGCGGTGGGTCATTTCGATGATCCCATCGATAGGCCCGGTATGGCGCACTTTTTAGAACATATGCTCTTTTTAGGTACTGAGAAATTCCCCAACTCCGGCGAGTATCACGCCTTTATTAATCAGCATGGTGGCAGCAATAACGCTTGGACAGGCACAGAGCACACTAACTTCTTTTTTGCCATCAATGAAGACGTGTTTGCCGACGCCTTAGACCGATTTAGCCAATTTTTTATCGCCCCGAAATTTGACTTAGATTTAGTTGATAGAGAACGCCAAGCAATTGAATCTGAATTTAGTTTAAAACTGAAAGATGATATTCGCCGTACCTATCAAGTGCTGAAAGAAACCGTCAATCCGCTGCATCCTTTCTCGAAATTCTCGGTCGGTAATTTAGTCACCTTAGGCGGAGAGCAAGCACAGATACGTAGTGAATTACTCGATTTCTATCAAAGCCATTATAGCGCCAACTTAATGACGTTGTGCTTAGTCGCACCGCTTTCCCTTGATGAATTACAACATTTAGCCAGCCATTATTTTAATGGGATCAGAAACTTGAACTTAGTGAAAAACTATCCTCAAGTGCCGCTGTTTTCTGAGAAGGAGCTGTTAACCCAAATCGATATCGTGCCGCTTAAGGATCAAAAACGCTTAAGCATTAGCTTTAATTTCCCAGGAATAGACCATTACTACAAGCGTAAACCTTTGACTTATATTAGCCATATTTTAGGCAATGAGAGTCATGGTAGTCTGTTGTCGTATCTGAAAGAACAAGGACTGGTGAATAACTTGTCTGCAGGCGGCGGTGTAAATGGCTATAACTTCAAAGATTACAGTATCGGCTTACAGTTAACCGATAAAGGGCTAAGCAACCTCGATGAGATTATCTGCTGCTGTTTTGAGTATATTGAACTCATCAAAATCCAAGGCTTAGATGAATGGCGTTATTTGGAGCGGGCCAACCTGCTCAACATGGCGTTTCGTTACCAAGAACAAGTCAAGTCACTCGATTTAGCCAGTCATCTCAGCATCAATATGCATCACTATGAAGTCGAAGACTTAATTTTTGGTGATTATCGGATGGATGGGCTGGACATCCCTGAAACTATTGAGCTGCTTGAGCTCATGGTGCCACAGAATATGCGCCTACAGCTTATCGCCCAATCGGTTACAACCGATCGTCAAGCGAATTGGTATCACACACCCTATACAGTGAGCCCCATTGACCCATCCATCCTCGCACAATGGCAAGTGAACAATATTCGTCCAGAATTACAACTGCCAGCTGCAAATCCTTTTATTGTCGCCGACTCGATTGCACGCCCTGATAAGAGCGAGGTCGAAGTGCCAGTGATAGTAGCAGAATCAGCAGGATACCGTATTTGGCATAAAAAAGATGATGAATTTAATGTGCCAAAGGGCCACATGTATTTATCGCTAGATTCAGAGCAAGCGAGTAAAACGCCAAAACACGCCACCCTCACCCGCTTGTATGTTGAAATGCTGCTCGATTATCTAACCGAACCAACCTATCAGGCCGAAGTTGCCGGTTTAGGCTACAATATTTATCCGCATCAAGGTGGTATTACACTGCATTTATCAGGCTTTACTGGCAATCAAGAAACCTTATTGGCGCTATTAATCCATAAAGCCAGAGAGCGAAATTTTACTGAAGAGCGGTTTATCCTTATAAAATCTCAGCTACTACGCAGTTGGCAGAACCAAGCTCAGGCCAAGCCTATTTCACAATTGTTTACGAGCCTAACCGTCACTCTGCAAAAAAGCAGTTATGAGCCAACCCTTATGGCTCAAATGCTGGAAGATATCAGTCTAGAGGACTTACATAACCATGTGCGCGCCTTCTACGAGAAAATTTATCTCGAAGGCTTAGTCTATGGTGATTGGTTAGTCTCTGAAGCACAAGCTCTGGGCAAGCGTTTAGAACATATTTTAGCCTTAGTGTCGACACCAAGCGCCGAGTCGACCAGAGAACTGGTGAATTTAACGGGCCAAGGTACCACACTTAGAAAACTTGATATAAATCACCAAGATAGTGCGATTATCGTGTATTACCAATCTGCAGTCGCCACACCCGAAAAAATGGCGCTTTTTAGCCTAGTGAATCACACGATGTCGTCCAGCTTCTTTCATGAACTGCGTACCGAAAAGCAATTAGGCTATATGGTCGGCACAGGTTACCTGCCGCTCAACCGTCATCCTGGACTTATATTTTATATTCAATCACCTACGACTGGGCCCCTGCATTTATTAGAAGCTATAGACGAGTTTATTGCCGACTTTAATTATGCCGTGATGCAAATGACCAACGAAGAATGGGAAAGCACAAAAGCAGGCCTTATTAGTCAGATAATGGAGCATGATGCGAATCTCAAAACGCGTAGTCAGCGGTACTGGGCCAGTGTCGGCAACAGGGATTATCAATTTAATCAAAGAGAACTCGTCGCAGAAGAAATCACTAAGCTCATGCGCACAGATTTACTTAAATTCATGATGCGCAAAATGCGGACCAAACACAGTGACCGCTTAGTTTTATTTAGCACAGGTGAACAACACAAAAACCAAACAGGACTTCAGTCAGAAAAGATGATTATCGATCTCAACACTTTCAAACAAACAGCAGAGAAGTTTAATTTTTAAACAAAAATACTTTTGCTAACCTATTTGTTAGCCGACTTGCGGCAAACAAAAATAGCGACAAACAAGGCAAAATATAGTCATATCTATCATAGTTATATCTATCAAGGTTATACGTAAGACGAATGTAAAACATGGCTTGCCCTGTGCTTCACCGTGATTATAGCGAACAAATTAATTGCCCATCAAAATGCGGATGCTACTGACGTAGTATTGCTGATTAATGACATGTTAAACAGCCGTTTAACGGCAGGCTAATATGTTTGGTGCTTCGCGCACTATGCATAAAGTCGCACTCATTTATCATACGCCCTCAGTGCCGAACACGTAACATTGTGCCCAGCACTCTCGATAAAGGGCTTGGATTATACAAGATCCACCCCCCCAAAATGAACGTTTTTTAGGCAGGAATCTGCCTTGTTGCAATAAAAAAACGGCAATAGTCTGCCGTTTTTTTGTTCTAAGTTGATTGACCAAGAGCTCGATTCACTGAGTTTTAAAAGAAACGCGTGTTTTCTTGAGCCATGGTTTTTAAGCGATCACAAGGTTCGAATCTGCTGCCCAATTGACTTTGGTAACCTTCAAGGATCCTCACTAAATTCGCAGCACCTAAAGTGTCAATATAATGGAATGGACCACCGAGGAACGGCGGGAAACCAATACCAAAAATAGCGCCAATATCGCCGTCTCTTGGGGAGGCAATAATACCATCATCTAAACAACGCACCGCTTCATTGAGCATTTGTACGACACAACGCTCAGCAACCGCTTTTGCGTCTTTATTGCTGCCAGGCTTAATGCCTAACACCCCATAAACGCTCTCATCGACGACTTTGGCTTTCTTGCTAGAGTCTTTTTGGCCGTATTGATAAAAGCCTTTACCATTTTTGCGGCCTTTGCGATCGTTAACTAAAAGCTTTTCAAATGCGGCAGGCGCTTTAAAACGTTCACCCAATTCTTTCTCAAGGATAGGTGAAATTTTAGCGCCCACGTCGATACCGACTTCGTCCAGTAAAGTGATAGGTCCCACAGGGAAGCCAAATTTCACTAAAGTTTTATCCAAATGCTCAACACTTTGGCCTTCCAGTAGTAATTGCGCGGCCTCGTTCATATAGAGTGCAAGAATGCGGTTCACGTAGAAACCCGCGCCATCCTGCACGACTATCGGTGTTTTACCTTGCTTACGGGCAAATGCGACCGTAGTCGCAATGGTTTCTGCCGACGTTTTAGCATGGGCAATCACTTCCACCAGCGGCATTTTTTCTACTGGCGAGAAATAATGCAGACCAATCACATTTTCAGGACGCGTTGCCGCCTGCGCAATTTGGCTAATCGGCAAAGATGAGGTGTTTGATGCAAAAATAGTGTGCTCGCCACACTCACGCTCAATGTCTTTCACCATTTGATGCTTAAGCGCTAAGTCTTCAAATACCGCTTCCACAACGATGTCGGCATCTTTAACACCTTTATACTCAGTGGTTGTCGTCATCAGTGCCATTAGGTTGTCACGGGCTGCTGGCGTCATATGGCGGCGCTTAACCCCTTTATCCAACAACTTATAAGCGTAGGCTAATGCATTGCTTAAACCTTTTTCGCTGATGTCTTTGACGCGAACAGGGATTTTAGCCTTAGTGGTCGTCACAGAGGCGATACCGCCGCCCATTAAACCGCCCCCTAAGATCACCGCTTTCTTCACTTTGCGCGGACTCGCACCTTCAGCGCCAGTTTCTTTCTTCATTTCGGTGGTGGCGAAGAAAATACTGCGCAGTGCTGCCGATTCGTTTGATACCACTAATTCGGCAAAGTGACTCGCTTCGACATCTAAGCCTTTTTGTATGCCCTTCGCAATCCCTTGACGCACGCAGTCAATAATCTTGGCTGGTGCAGGATAATTACCTTGGGTTTTCTTTTCGACTTGTTTCATCGCTTGATCGAAAATAATGTTACGGCCAAAGCTCGTGCCTTCAAGCACTTGATTAACGAGTGACTTTTTAACAGGTTTCGGTGCACGTTTACCCGCAAGCGCCATCTCAACTGCGGTTTGCAGCAAAATAGTCTGCGGTACAACATCATTCACTAAGCCCATTTTCAAGGCTTGTTTAGGACGGATTTGTTTACCGGTCAGCATCATGTCTAAGGCGGTGGTTATGCCGACTAAACGTGGCAAACGTTGAGTCCCGCCGCCGCCTGGCAATAAGCCAAGCTGCACTTCCGGGACGCCGAGCATGGTTTTACCATCGTCGCTACATACCCTTTGATGACAAGCTAAGGCTAACTCTAACCCCCCACCTAAACAGGCACCATGGATTGCCGCAACCACAGGGATTTTTAAGGCTTCTAACTCATTAAAAACCACGTGCCCTTGCTGGGATAAAGCTTTGGCATCGAGTGCGGTTTTACAGGCATCAAGCATCGAAATGTCCGCGCCCGCGACAAAAGAATCTTTTTTGCCAGAGATCAGCACGAGTCCACGAATATGAGGATCGCTTTTGATCTCAGCTAAAATCTCACTGATCTCTGGGCCAAACTGCGCTTTTAGGGTGTTCATGGTTTCGCCAGGCACATCCATAGCCAAAATGGCAATGCCGTCATCACGGCGGGTTAAATTAAAGGTCTTTTCCATGCCGATTACTCCACTTCCACTATCATAGCCACGCCTAAACCACCGGCCGCACAGGCAGTTGTTAAGCCCGTTCCACCACCACGGCGCTTAAGCTCACGGCACACTTGGGTGATCAAACGGGTTCCCGTTGCCGCAAAAGGATGCCCATAGGCGAGTGAACCGCCGAGCACATTAAACTTGCTCATGTCGATTTCGCCAATAGCGCGATTACGGCCGAGTTTTTCTTCGGCAAATTTTTTCGAGCCAAACATCTGCATATTCGCTAAGGTTTGCGCCGCAAAAGCTTCGTGCATTTCAATCAGAGTAAGATCTTCTAATTCCATTCCGGCACGTTTGAGCGCCAGCGGCGTCGCATAGGAAGGTCCCATCAGCATATCTTGCCATACGTCTATCGCAGTAAATGCATAACTCTTAATATAACCAATCGGCTGATAGCCTAATGCTTTGGCGCGACCTTCACTCATCAGGATAATCGCCGACGCACCATCCGTCAGGGGTGTACTGTTGGCCGCAGTGACAGTGCCATGCTGGCGATCAAATGCGGGACGCAGCTTGGCATAGGATTCCAGTACTGAGTTTTCACGGATATTATTATCGCGATCGATAAACTGTTTATAGGGCGGGACATGGGCAACCATCACTTCATCACGCAAATGGCCTGAAGCCCAAGTTTCACTGGCTAAGGTGTGTGAACGGTGCGCTAAGGCATCTTGATCGGCGCGGCTAATATTATAGGTTTTTGCCATCTGCTCCGCGGTTTGCCCCATCGACAAGCCCGTAGAAAACTCGGCTACCGCAGGCGGGACAGGTAATAAATCTTTAATACCTAAACGGCGAAAAATTTGTAATTTTTGCCCAAAACTTCGGGCTTTATTGAGATCGACTAACGCATGAGCTAAATTTTTCGACACGCCAATAGGCAGCACAGAAGAAGAATCGGCACCGCCCGCAATACCGATGTCGATATTGCCCGTCATGATAGATTCGGCCACGTTTACCGTCGATTGAAAGCTAGTTGCACAGGCGCGAGTGACACTGTAAGCATCGGTCGATACATGCATGCCGGTACCGAGGACAATTTCACGGGCAATATTAGGTGCAGCAGGCATTTGCACGACTTGCCCATATACCAATTGCTCAATCAACTTAGGGTCCAGTTCAGAGCGCGCCAATAATTCATTGACGACCATTTTGCCCATATCGAGCGCCGATACACCGTGGAATGCCGTGGCTTGCTTTGCAAAGGGCGTTCTTAACCCCGCCACAATGGCAATACGCTCGCCCTTGGCGTTCGTTACCTGTTGTCGATCACTCATTTGTCACCTTCTTTATGTGCGCTTTGCTGAGAGATTTCAGTTGGCGCTATTGATTTTGTGTGTTTGACCCAATTATTCGTCACCCAAAGTGACCAATGACAGGTCTGACCATTAAAGTGTGATCTGATTCTAACTTCTTGTTAGCGAGTTTAAAACACTTGTTTGTTTTTTTAACACTAGCCAAACCCTAAGGGAATTATTTACCATATCCATGGTCTACAG
>JBOFUF010000229.1:0-3662 GCA_051652445.1 Shewanella sp. | reverse complement strand
AACAACGGTTGAATATTGGTGCGGTTGTAGAAGCCAATGCTGTAGCCGTTCCGGTCAATCAATAACGAGGAGTTAGCTTGCGTCTAATCCTGTTGGCTTTATTAGCCTTGGCTTTTCCTGCGGTGGCGCAGGAAGATCTCTCTGCTAAAGTCTGGCTCGAGAAAATGAGCCAGGCCTTACGAGATAAAGAGTTTAAAGCATCTATTATTCAACTTCAGGCCGATCATATTCGGCCTTTGGTTTACCTGCACGGTAAGGTTAATAATCAAGAAGTCGCTTTTCTAGAATACCTCAATGGCCCACCTAAAAATGCGGTACGTGTAGGTAATCGTGTCACCTTTATTGAGCACGATGAACCAGCTTATAGTATTGTCTCTAATCATATTCAAGGGGTTTGGCCCGCAGCGTTCTCTGCCAATATGGCGGATTTAGAAGTCGGTTATCAGTTTGTGCTCGGTGGTCGCACCCGCATTGCAGGGCGTCCGGGTCAAATGATCCGTTTGTTACCCAATGATGAATTTCGTTATGGCTTTCAGGTTTGGCTCGATATGGAAACTTATCTGCCACTGAGATACGATATGTTGACTCAAGATAAACAATTACTTGAGCAGATAATGGTGATTGAACTCATTGAATTGAGTGAACCGCCCGCCATTTTGCAAGAAGCTTATAAGCAAGAATGGCCAGCAGTTATTGATCAAGCCGAGCGCCAAGATGGCCAAAATTGGCAATTTTCTTGGTTGCCAGCTGGTTTTGCTGTGGTTGTGCGTGACCATCATAGACTGATTGGCAGTCACGAAGCCGTAGAATATATAGCATTAACTGATGGGTTGGCGAATATTTCAGTGTATGTGGCCAGGGCTGGAGCAAGTCCATTACCTGAGGAATTAATTACCCGTAACGGCCTGTCGTTAGTGTCGGAAAAAGTGGGTAATGCCGAAGTGGTCGCGGTGGGTAAAGTGCCTACAGAAACCTTAACCCGGATTGCTAAAAGTTTAACGCTGGAATAAGGCGCTATTTATGATGGAAGAAATTGCCAGAGTCGTCGCCTGTGATAATCAAGGTTGGTTGACGGTTGAAGTTGAGCTTAAGAGCACTTGCAAGAGTTGCAGTAATAGTGAGTCTTGCGGGACCTCTGCAGTTGCTCAAGCTTTTTCCTCGAAAACTCAGCAATTTTCTATTCAGAGTGAACGCCGTTGTGATGTGGGTGAGTTGCTCACGTTAGGGCTTCCAGAGAGCGTGATCCTTAAAGCCGCGGCATTAATTTATTTAATGCCATTGTTGGGTTTATTTATTGGCGCAGCTTTAGGTCAGTTTTTGGGGCAGTTGCTTGGGTTTAATCCTAATCTAGGGGCCATGAGCTTTGCGGCTGTTGGTGCCTTGTTTGCATGGACTTTTGGTAAACAACAAGCTAAACGTTTAGAAGTCGATGCTCAACCCGTCATTTTGGCCTATTTAGGTAGAAGTATCAGTTTTCAGTAATTAGTTTAACATTTTCAATGAATTATATTTTATTTTATCATAACTAACTGCGGTTTTAACTGTGGTTTTATCCTACGGTTTTAAGTAAGAGTGAATGTGATTGGTATTGAAACCGCAATCAGGTACAATTTCGCTCCTTTGAACCGTATCCATTTTCAGTATTAGTCATTGCAGAATAATGAAACAAATTAGAAACTTCTCAATTATTGCCCATATCGACCATGGTAAATCGACGCTATCAGATCGTCTTATTCAGGTTTGTGGCGGTTTAACCGACCGTGAAATGGATTCTCAAGTTTTAGATTCTATGGATCTAGAGCGTGAGCGTGGTATTACGATTAAGGCACAAAGTGTTACTTTGGATTACAAGGCCAAAGATGGCCTCGTCTATCAACTCAACTTTATTGACACCCCTGGTCACGTTGACTTCTCCTACGAAGTCTCGCGCTCATTAGCTGCCTGCGAAGGCGCTTTGCTGGTGGTTGACGCGGGTCAGGGCGTAGAGGCTCAAACACTGGCAAACTGTTATACCGCGCTGGATATGAATCTGGATGTGGTACCGATTTTAAACAAGATTGACTTACCACAAGCCGATCCAGAACGTGTTGCTGCCGAGATTGAAGATATCGTCGGTATCGATGCGATGGATGCTGTGCGTTGTTCTGCTAAAACCGGTGTCGGTGTCGACGAGGTTTTAGAAGTCATTGTTGCTAAAATCCCCCCGCCAGAAGGCGATCCTAACGCACCATTGCAAGCCTTGATCATCGATTCTTGGTTTGATAACTACTTAGGCGTTGTGTCGTTAGTACGAATTAAACACGGTAGCCTGAAAAAAGGTGACAAGTTTAAGGTGATGTCTACCGGACAAAACCACACTGCGGATCGCGTGGGTATTTTTACCCCAAAACAAACTGACAAAACCGAACTTAAAACCGGTGAAGTCGGCTTTGTAATTGCCGGTCTGAAAGAGATTCACGGCGCGCCCGTGGGTGATACGTTAACTTTAGCCAAAAATGGCGCAGATAAACCGTTACCCGGCTTTAAGAAAGTGAAGCCACAGGTATACGCGGGCGTATTCCCCATTTCGACCGACGAATATGAAAACTTCCGTGATGCGCTGAACAAACTCAGCCTGAACGATGCGTCATTATTCTTTGAACCTGAAAGTTCATCGGCACTCGGTTTTGGTTTCCGTATTGGCTATTTAGGCCTGCTCCACATGGAAATCGTACAAGAGCGTTTAGAGCGTGAATACAACCTAGAGTTGATCACCACTGCGCCAACGGTAGTGTACGAAGTCGTCATGACCAGCGGTGAAACGATTTACGTTGATAACCCGTCTGATCTGCCTGCGATTAACAACATTGAAGAAATGCGTGAGCCGATTGTTGAGGCCAACATTTTAGTGCCAAAAGAATACTTAGGTAACGTGATTACCCTTTGTATTGAAAAACGTGGCACCCAAGTGAATATGGTTTATCACGGTAACCAAGTGGCGGTGACTTATCATCTGCCAATGGCGGAAGTGGTCATGGACTTCTTCGACCGTTTGAAATCCACTAGCCGTGGCTATGCATCACTCGAATATAACTTTATTCGTTTCGATCCTGCTGACATGGTGCGTTTAGATATTCTCATCAACGGCGATAGAGTCGATGCCTTGGCTATGGTTATCCATAGATCAAACATTCGTCACCGCGGCTTAGCCTTGGTCGAGAAGATGAAAGAGCTGATCCCGCGCCAAATGTTTGATATTGCGATTCAAGCAGCAGTGGGCAGTCAAATTATTGCTCGTTCAACCGTTAAAGCGCTGCGTAAAGACGTAACCGCTAAATGTTATGGTGGCGACGTTTCTCGTAAGAAAAAACTCTTAAATAAACAAAAAGAGGGTAAGAAACGGATGAAGCAAGTGGGTAACGTTGAAGTGCCACAAGAGGCATTTTTAGCGGTACTTAAACTTAACGAGTAATCGTTAATGTAAGACGTGACAATTTAGTCGACTATTGCGCCGCTGTTTGCGGCGCTTTAGTTAGGTTATCGTATTGGTTTATCAAGGTCGAATACGGTAAGTTAACTAAAGTATGATATTCGCTGAGTTAGGCATTTTAATTATTTTTAAGGCAGGAGTTTAATAAGCAATGGCAGCGTATTTTTCCATTATTCTAGTGCTAATCACCCTC
>JBOFUF010000228.1:0-5557 GCA_051652445.1 Shewanella sp. | reverse complement strand
AGAAATAGTGAGTGCGGTTGCCCGGACGGCCCACAATACCACCATTCTCATAGCCATGCAGGTCAGCACCGGCATACACTATGGGTTTCTTCGCATCATACACATCGTAGCTGGAATTGTCTTTGATACTGAGGATATTACCTTCGGTATCAGACACCTTCAGCGTGGTACACCAACCGGGTTCATTAGGAACTGTTTCTGGTTTAACTCCCAACCAGTCTGGCTGAGCCTTATCTGTTTTAGTAGCAATATCCGCGACTTTAACTGGGGTGGATAATTCCAGCTTATATTTGGCACGTAATGCCTGAAGTTCGAGCAGACCACTTTTGGTTTCATGTGGAATACGCAAATCGGCGCCACCATTAGGCGTGATATCGCCAGCGACCCCGCCGGTGTTGTGACAATCAAAACAACCAGGGCCTGAAATGTTTATATTTTTCGGCGCTTCAACATGGCAACTAGAACAGTTCATCACGCTGAAATCTTTAGTGAATTTCTGGTGATTAATATGCCCGATTTTAGACAGCGTATTGGTAGCGTAACCACCGGTAGAGAAGCCTTCAGCGTTTACTGCTGCTTTCGAAACCGAACCGTGACAAACAGTACAGCCTTCAATGAAGGTGACTTCACCTTCCATGCCTTGTGCTGTGTAGCTAGGGTGTTTTAATGGGCTGGCAGCATAGTCAATGTGACAGGCGTAACAGGCTTCGGTACTGGTGCTAAATGGGCCTTCAGGCTTATTAACCACTAATGCGTTGGAACGGGTGATACCGTCGTTGCCACCGACTCGTAGCCAGACAATGCCTTCAGTGCCAGCATTAACGCCTTTCATTGGCGCCTCAAATTTGTAATGGCCATCGTCAATCTGGCTGAGTACTGCCCCAGTCGTTGTTTCCGTGACGGCACCACCAATATGGACATTGTCAGCTACGCCATTTATGTCTTTTTCATCGCGGTTATTGATTAAGCCTTTTGCCGTGAGTGCCGCAACTTTACCCTCAATTTTGGTGAGTCCATTGATAGGGCTGTTATTTTGATCGGTAATTTCAAACTCATAGCTAATAGTGCCCTCACCAAAAGTTTGATTAAGCACTTTAACATTTGTGAGCGTTGAGCTAGTGACGGCTGGTGGAGTCCACGACTCTCCAGGTTTGCCTGGCGTGCCATCAATGCCAGGGGCGCCATCAGCGCCATCTTTTCCATCGCTACCACAGCCGACAAGCGCACCAGACAAGGCTAAGGCAATCACATATGCCAGCTTTTTTGAGGTGAAAATTTTCATCATAATCTCCAATAGTTCCAATACTTGGAAAGATACGGATAGAAACACTAGGCTTGCTGTTGCAGGACTCATTAGTGCTTTTAGCCGTAGATTTATTTTGCAAGTAATTGACTAGGTTTTAGTTTTATCACGTTGAGATCGTTTGTCTCAAAAGTGATAATACCGTTAACGGCTGGTGTTTTTTTTGACGCGCTACTCATTTTTGAGTATTGCTTTGGTGATGAGTAACGTTTTGTGACGTTCTCGCTATGCTTTTGAGGTGTGTTTTTTTTGTGATTTTTTATGGTTTTTGATATTTTTTGATAAATAGGTCGGAGCTTGAGTGAGTATTAGAAATTTAATCTGTCAATGTCTGCGGTGTTTCTGGTGCTGGGGTGTGTACACTGTTGTCAATGAAAGCCATTTACACCCTGACGGGGACTCGGCGGTATTATCAACCGGGTTGCCGCGCTGGATAATGGCGAGGCAGAACTAGTGTTCTGTTTTGTTGTGCAATGGTAAGCTAAGCGCTCATTTCACTCAGGTAACCGCTACCGAGATAACACCACGTTTCAAAAGGGCATACGTTTTGGCGCAACTATATTTTTATTACTCCGCTATGAATGCGGGTAAATCGACTTCGTTATTGCAATCATCCTATAACTACCGCGAACGCGGTATGAATACTTTAGTGATGACCGCCTCGATTGATGACCGCTATGGCAAAGGTAAGGTGGCCTCTCGTATTGGTATTGAAACCGAAGCACAGGTATTTAGTGCTCAAGATGATTTGTGTGCGATGATCCAGGCAGTACATGGGCAAACCCCACTCAGTTGCGTGTTAGTCGACGAAAGCCAGTTTTTAAGTAAGGAACAGGTTAAACAGTTAACCTATATTGTTGATAATGTAGATATCCCTGTATTATGTTATGGTTTACGCACGGACTTCCAAGGTGAGTTGTTTCGAGGTAGCCATTATTTACTGGCTTGGGCAGATAAATTGGTCGAGCTTAAAACCATTTGCCATTGTGGTCGCAAGGCCAACATGGTGGTGCGTCTTGACGGTGAAGGCAAGGTGATGCGCGAGGGTGAACAAGTGGCGATTGGCGGTAATGAAAATTACGAGTCGGTATGCCGTAAACATTTTCGTGAGTTTATTTGGGATTAGTATTCACTCACCCTGGGTTATTGGGCACAGTGACACTTGGTTGCTGGTGGTGAATGATAGACGCTGCTCTTTTGGGGTTAATTCAAGCTTGATAAATGTGGATACACAATGAGTAGCTAAGGCTTAATGAGTCAATATCTTGGTTGACTGAGTGGCAACGGATTTGCTGAGTTGCGTGAAAAATAAATATTTTAGTGTTTTTTGGAGCTGTTTTGCCTAATTCCATGTCAGAGATGAAGTTCGAAAATTATCGTCCTCGTCCACCGCAACCTGAACCTAATGTGAAGGTTAAGACTCCGCGTAAAGCCAAATCGAAAGGCCGAGTTTGGTTCTTATTTTTTATCATGATTGGCTGCGCAGCATTACTGATAGGTCTTGAAGTTAAAACATCGTTTTATCAAGCAAAATTTATCAATCAATATGCGAAGACGCTGACTTATCAATTAGAAAACTCACCGAGCCAAGCGGTTATTTATCCCAGTTATGGCCCGTTTGATGAGCGTCATGGCTACAGTAAGTTGCCCCTGTATATCGACAGATTACTGCAACGCAATTTTCAAGTAATGCAACAAGTCTCGTTTTCTCCGGCCTTGCAGGAATATGCGCAACGAGGATTTTTCCCGCCTTACCATGAAAAGGCCCAATCTGGGTTGGCTCTGCTCGATTGCCGCAACACGGGTTTATACCAATTTTCCTACCCTAAGCGGGTTTATCTGGACGACGATAAGATCCCCAATGAAATCGTCAATACCTTGTTGTTTATTGAAAATCGCGAGTTATGGACCACGGAAGCTAAACTCAATCCTGTGATCGACTGGCCACGCTTTGTGGTGGCCGGGATGAGCCAAATTGCTGAAATGCTCGGGATGAATGTCTCCACTGCGGGGGGGAGTACGCTTGCGACTCAGATTGAAAAATTCCGTCATTCTTCCCAAGGTTTAACCTTAAGCATTAAAGATAAACTGCTGCAAATTGGCTCTGCCAGCGTGCGGGTGTATCAGCAAGGTGAAAATACCGAGCCCGCTCGCAAGCGTATCGTTCAAGATTATTTAAATACTGTGCCATTATCCTCGGCGCCAAATCATGGTGAAGTGCATGGCATTGGTGATGGACTTTGGGCGTGGTTTGGTACCGACTTCGATACCGCAAACCAGCTATTAGCCTCGCCGCAAATCAAGGGCAATACTGCCAAGCGTGGACAAGTATTCCGTCAGGTGGTCGCGTTGATGATCGCCCAGCGTCGTCCGTCATATTATTTATTACAAGGTCATGAAGATCTTGAAAAATCAGTCGATAGTCATATCCGTTTACTTGGGCAGTATTATTTAATTGATCGTGACCTACGTGATGCCGCCCTCGCGCAGAAATTACAGTTCAAGGTCGCCAAGTCACAACGTAATACTCAGTCGGGGGCAGATAAGGGCGTTAATACGGTCCGCATTCGTACCGCAGGTATGTTAAATGTGGGATTATACGATTTAGACAGGCTCGATTTGACGGTTAACAGTAGCTTGCACAGTGACTTACAGCAGCAGGTGAGCGATTACTTACGTAGCCTTGCACAAAAGTCTACTGCTGAAAAAGTGGGCTTGTTGGGCGAACGGTTACTCGATCCAAGCCAACTGCAAAACGTGCTGTATAGCTTTACGCTTTATGAGCGCACGGGTACCGCCAACCGAGTTCGAGTACAGACCGACAGTACCGATCAGCCCTTTGATATTAACGAGGGCAGTAAATTGGAACTGGGCTCAACCGCTAAATTGCGGGTGATGGCGACCTACTTAGAAATCATTGCCGAGATCCACGACAAATATTCCAAGAAACATGGAATTGAATTGGAATCCATTGCTATCGAACCTCGGGATCATTTAACCCGTTGGGCGATTGATTACTTGATTTCGAATCCCGACAGGCGTGTAGACCGCATGTTAGATGCGGCGCTGCAGCGTCAATATTCTGCCTCAACCAGCGAACAGTTTTATACCGGTGGTGGCTTGCATGTATTTAATAACTTTAAGAAAACAGAAGACGCTAAAACGCCGACACTTTATCAAGCCCTGCAGGATTCGATTAACTTACCGTTTGTTCGCCTGATGCGCGACATTGTGAATTACAGCAGCAGTATGCAAAACGAGGGCAATATGGCTCAGTTACTGCGTAATGATAAAGATCCGCGCCGTGACGAATACCTGCGAATATTTGCCGATAGAGAAGGGAACACTTTCGTCACTAAGTTTTATCGCAAGTACAAAAAAGTGGCTGCGAATGAGCGTTTAGAATTGTTTTTTAATGGCTTATCACAGACAGAGCCGCGATTAGCCGCGTCGTATCGCTATCTTCTGCCCGATGAGTCTATGGCGGCATTTCAGGGATTTATGCAGCAAAGATTGCCGCAAGTGAGCTATACCGATAAGCGTATTAAAAATTTATATAACAAGTACGGCCCGGATAAATATAATCTGCCCGATCAAGGTTATATCGCGCGGGTGCATCCGTTAGAATTATGGGTGTTAGCCTTTTTGGGTCATAATCCCGATGCCACCTTGAACGATGTTAAGCAAGCGAGTGAAGCACAACGCCAAGACGTTTACCGTTGGTTGTTTAGAACGCGGCATAAAAATGCCCGTGACGTAAGAGTGCGAGTGATGCTTGAAGTGGAAGCCTTCCTTGACATACACCAACGTTGGGCGCGTTTAGGTTATCCTTTTGATTCAATGGTGCCATCCTTAGGCTCAGCACTGGGCAGTTCGGGTGACAGACCCGCGGCGTTAGCCGAATTGATGGGCATTATTCAAAATGATGGCTATCGTTTGCCCACAGTGCGCATTAATCAACTGCACTTTGCCGCGAATACACCCTATGAAGTGACGCTGCAGAATCAGAGCGCTCAAGGTGAGCGGGTAATGCGCCATGAAGTGGCACAAGCCTTAAAGGCGGCGTTGGCGAACGTAGTGCAAAACGGTACTGCCCGTCGTTTAAAGGGCATTTTTACCGATGATAAAGGTGGCATGCTAGCTATCGGCGGCAAAACCGGCACTGGTGATAACCGAATTGTGACTCAGATGCAGCAAGGTAGAAAGGTTGCCACTACCGCGATGAACCGTACCGCGACCTTTGTGTTTTATCTC
>JBOFUF010000227.1:0-2151 GCA_051652445.1 Shewanella sp. | reverse complement strand
TGCTTAACTTAGATAAAACTCACGGCGATAAAGCCCTCTGTAATAAAGAGAGCGTGGGTGCTGTTATGGAACAAAACCAGTCACTCTGGTATAACATCAATCATCCTTCCAAAGTGGGACTTGCCGCCGCCACCGAGCGCGTACTAGCCAGTTTGGGATCACTCGTTCAATCCGCAGTCAGTAAGGAATAATCATGGCGCGTACAGTCAATTGTGTATATTTAAATAAAGAAGCCGACGGCCTAGACTTTCAACTGTATCCAGGTGACTTGGGTAAGCGCATTTTTGATAACGTCAGCAAAGATGCTTGGGGTCTGTGGCAAAAAAAGCAAACCATGTTGATCAACGAGAAAAAACTCAACATGATGAATCTTGATGACCGTAAATTTCTTGAAGAACAAATGACCTCTTTTCTATTTGAAGGTAAAGATGTTGAAATTGAAGGCTTTGTACCAGAAAAAGACCAAGATTAATTCTGGTCGTTAGTCGGCTCTCAATGTAAAACTTACAAAAAAGCGCCTTTCGGCGCTTTTTGTTTATCTAAATGGCAGAATAAAAAATTACTTACGCACGCCTTCTACCACCAACTCTAACTCAACATGGCTTGATGCTGGACCTAAATCCATCTTGATACCGAAATCTTTCATCGCAAAGGTCGTTGTGCCGGTAAACCCGGCACGATAGCCCCCCCAAGGATCCTGACCTTCACCCACAGCATGGGCCTTAATCACTAATGGTTTAGTCACACCATTTAAAGTTAAATTGCCGTTAATCACTAAATTGCCCTTGCCTTTATCTTCCACCGACGTCGATGCAAAAGTCGCTTCAGCGAATTTACCAGCATTAAGGAAATCTTCGCCGCGAATGTGTTTATCACGCTCAGCATGGTTTGAATCGACACTTAATGTATTCACAGTGACATTCACTTTCATCGCTGTTGGTTTAGCCGTATCGTAGCTAAATTCACCGCTAAAATCATTAAAACGCCCCACCACATAGCTATAACCTAAGTGATTAACTTTAAAGGTAATAGAAGCATGAGCGCCTTCATGATCAATCACATAATCAGCAGCTGAACCCGCCACAGGAGCCAATAGAGATGCGCCAATTAATGCGCTTAACAGTTGCTTTTTCATTGTATTATCCTCGTTTAAATTTAATCATTCTAAGTAGGGTAGTGTCTTTATCGATAACGTGATGTTTTAATGCACCCGCGGCGTGAATAACGACCAGCGCGATCAAACTGTAAGCCGCATATTGGTGAATATCACCCGCGATATAAGCTTGGTTTTCAAAAAAAAGTCCCAACCCTGGTAGTTCAAACCAATCAAACACCCAGATACCACGGCCATCTGCGGTTGAGATCAACATGCCAGCTGTCATGATGACAAAGAGCAAGACATAAAGAATAAAATGCGCCGAATGTGCGGCCGTCTTTTCCCACGGTTTATGACTCGCCTCAGGTACAGGCTTGGGATTAACTAAGCGCCATACCAAACGAAATATCGTCGCCGCTAGTAACAAAACCCCCATACTTTTATGTAGATATGGCGCTGTATTGTACCAAGCACTGTAATAGGTTAACTCCACCATCCACACACCGACTGCAAATAACCCAATCACAACGAATGCACTCAACCAATGAATGATTATCGCGGTTACCCCATAAGCCAACTGACTATTTCGAAACATACTGCGACTCCGTACTCGCGCTTTCTTCATGCTATCCATGAAATAATATTCATTATCATAAATCTAAATTTAAAAACTAAAATCGGTAAAAATCGCTTATATCTTTCTAAATTTTAGAAAGGTAGCCGAAAATTAGGATTTTTGAGTACAACACTATAGTAAACATCAGCATCTATCTGACTTGAAAAATACTGCCAACGAATAAAATTGAGCTAAACTCGCAAAATAAGTGACAAAAAACACCCAAGGTGCACATTAAACCGTCGAACGAGTTCTTTGTTGGGAAAAAGCACTTGCAGAGGACAAACACCCTCGCTAATATAGCGGCACTTCGAACGAGACAGCTTAATAAGCCCGTTTAAAGTAGTTAACTAACGCTTAGTTTAGTTGCCCGAATAGCTCAGTCGGTAGAGCAGAGGATTGAAAATCCTCGTGTCCCTGGTTCGATTCCGGGTTCGGG
>JBOFUF010000226.1:0-4935 GCA_051652445.1 Shewanella sp. | reverse complement strand
ACTCCCTACAACGCTCGATCAATTTAAGCTCGATTTAGGCCAAAGAAGTGCCATGGTCATGCCGGTGCAAGACAGGAGGATTGCGGGCTTAGTCTTAGTGAATGAGCAGCTGACACCACAAGTACAGTTAGCTACCGTTGATCGGGTGACGTATCAATTGCCTTTGCTTGAACAGCCACAATTAACCCTCTGGCATGAGCTCGGTCATTTAGAAAATGTAGCCTTGCAGGGCACAGTATTACCGACTCAATTGAGTGAATATCAGCATGAATGGCTCGCCGATATCTATCTGGTTTGGCGTATTGCAAGGGAGAGAGGTGATTTGGCCTTGGCGTGGCAGCAGTACCACAGACGCAATCTTGAGGCGTTAACTGCACCGCAGCATTTGTCACACTGGAGTTCACCCATGCTGATGCAAGTATTAAATCGCTATGATGCTGTTCAAGTGGCTAGATTCACCGACTACCGGGATTTTTTGATGGATTTTTATCCTAATGTCACGCAGTTAGAACCGAGATTATTAGGTGAGTATTCAAGTTTAATGCAACGCACTTTTGGCGCGAGTGTGATGCAACCTCTTCCTAAATATCTCTTTTGGCGTAAAGCCGATCTTGGGCGTTATCTGCAACCCACCCTCGTCGTATTAATGGGCAATGAGCAAGCACATCATTGGCTGGCACAGCATTCAATGTTGTGAATAGGTTGATTTATGTAACGATGGAGCTTGTATTAAACTAAACCCTAGCTGAACAGAAGCGAAATACGCTGGTTGCAGTCCAGTGAACAGCAGTCATCCCTGATCTGCTTTGATAGGCTTTCTTCCTTTAAGTTGTATTAAATCATTCGTGTTAAATCAGTCGGGTTAAATGTCATGCTGTGACATCGCATTCATCTCATTTCGCGGGTGAACTTGCAAAAATGGAGTGGCGCAGAGACGCGCTTAATCAGTTTTGAAAAAGGAAAAAAAAGGGAGCCTACGGCTCCCTTTCGGTCTTTATTACAGTGTGTTGCGCCTAAACGATAGTCACTGTGATGATATTACGTCACACTTAAAGTGCCTTTAAAATCGCTTCAACACTGGCCTTAGCATCACCAAATAACATTTGGGTATTGTCTTTGAAGAACAGCGGGTTTTGCACGCCAGCATAACCTGTGTTCATCGAACGCTTAAAGCCAATGACATTTTGCGCTTTCCACACTTCCAGCACTGGCATACCGGCAATAGGGCTGCCTGGATCTTCCATTGCCGCAGGATTGACCGTATCGTTTGCGCCAATGACGAGCACGACATCAGTGTCTTTAAAGTCTTCGTTGATTTCGTCCATTTCAAGCACGATATCGTAGGGGACTTTTGCTTCAGCCAGCAACACGTTCATATGGCCGGGTAAACGACCTGCAACAGGGTGGATACCAAAACGCACTTTTACGCCGCGATCCCGCAGTTTTTGGGTGATTTCAGCAACAGGATATTGCGCCTGCGCCACTGCCATACCGTAACCTGGAGTGATGATCACTGAAGTGGCATTTTTCAGCATATCCGCCACTTCTTCGGCGTTGGTTTCGCGATATTCGCCCATTTCTTCATCGCCAGTTGAGACTGCGCCATCGGTGCCAAAGCCACCTGCGATAACCGAAATAAACGAGCGGTTCATCGCCTTACACATAATGTAAGACAGAATAGCCCCCGATGAACCTACTAACGCGCCGACCACGATTAACAGGTCGTTCGACAGCATAAAGCCCGCTGCCGCGGCGGCCCAACCTGAGTAGGAGTTGAGCATAGACACGACCACGGGCATATCTGCGCCGCCAATCGATGCCACCAAATGCCAGCCAAAAGCAAAGGCAATGAGGCTCATCAGCAGTAAGGCTGGCATAGTGCCGCCCGTTTGGACGAAGTACACCATCAAGGCGAAAGACACTAAGACTGCCAAGAGGTTGAGCTTGTGGCGATGTGGCAGCATCAAAGGCTTAGAGGAGATCAGTCCACGTAGCTTACAAAAGGCGACGATAGAACCGGTAAAGGTTACCGCACCGATAAAGATGCCGATAAAGACCTCAACTAAATGAATATTGAGCATCGCGCCAGTCAAGTGTTCTTTGCTAGCGGTATTGGCCGCTTTGCTCAGCGCATCTTGCACTGCGGCGAGGGTGGCGTTGATATCCCCGCCGACAGCCACCACCACTTTCGAGACTTCCTGTGGATGTAAATCGATAAAACTGTTAAAACCCACTAATACGGCAGCCATGCCCACAAAACTGTGGAGCACTGCGACCAGTTCAGGCATTTCAGTCATTTCGACTTTGAGGGCTAAGCGAACACCAATCGCGCCGCCAATCACCATGGCGATTAAAATCCATGAAATACCTTGGGTATCAGGGTTGAAGATGGTCGCCAGTAAGGCAATCGCCATACCTGTGATCCCGAAAATATTGCCATTTTTTGCCGTTTCTTGCTTCGACAGTCCCGCGAGACTGAAGATGAAGAGAATGGCGGCAACGATATAAGCTGCTGTTACCAGTCCTTGAGACACGTTAAACCCCCTTAATCTTTACGGAACATCTTCAGCATGCGCTGAGTGACGGTAAAACCGCCAAAGATGTTGATACTGGCAATCAGTACGGCAATAAATGCCAATACAGAAACCAAGGTTGAACCCTGACCAATTTGTAGCAGCGCGCCGACCACGATAATGCCCGAAATCGCGTTAGTCACCGACATTAACGGCGTATGCAGTGAGTGTGATACGTTCCACACCACGTAATAGCCGACCACGCAGGATAGGATAAACACGGTAAAGTGGGACAGAAACTCGGGCGGTGCGACCGAGGCAACAGCGGCAAATCCGGCGACGCCTAACGCCCCGAGCACGTATTTCAGTTTCGATGGTGCTTTTTGAGCCGTGTTTTTTGGTACTATTGTTGCGGCTGTTTTTGCTGGCGCGGCAGACACTGAAATCGGTGGGGGTGGAAAGGTCACGTCACCTTCTTTGATAACCGTCATGTTGCGCATGACCACGTCATCAAAGTTGATGTGGGCGTTACCGTCTTTCTCTTTACACATTAACTTCATCAAGTTGACTAAGTTAGTGCCATAAAGTTGTGACGATTGCGCGGGCAAACGGCCGGGAAGATCGGTGTAACCAATCACTTTTACGCCGTTAGGCGTCACAAACAGCTCGCCCGATTGTGTATATTCGCAGTTACCACCTGTGGCCGCCGCTAAGTCGACAATCACAGAACCGCTCTTCATGCTATCGACCATGGCTTTGGTGATAAGTTTAGGCGCAGGACGACCAGGGATCAGTGCCGTGGTGATGATGATATCGACTTCTTTGGCTTGCTCGGCAAAGAGCGCCATTTCGGCAGCAATAAATTCATCCGACATGGTTTTAGCATAACCGTCCGATGAACCGCCTTCTTCGTTACCAAAATCCAGTTTAAGGAATTGGCCGCCCATAGATTCGATTTGCTCGGCCACTTCTAAACGGGTATCGAAGGCACGCACTATAGCGCCAAGTGAACCTGCGGTGCCTATGGCGGCAAGACCCGCAACTCCAGCACCAATCACCAGTACTTTGGCGGGTGGCACTTTGCCGGCAGCGGTAATTTGGCCGGTAAAAAAACGACCAAATTGATGCGCAGCTTCAACCACGGCACGATAACCGCCAATGTTGGCCATCGACGATAGGGCATCGAGTGACTGGGCGCGTGAAATCCGTGGCACCATGTCCATTGCCATGACGTTGATCTTACGTTTCGCTAACTTCTCAACCAACTCAGGGTTTTGTGCCGGCCAAATAAAGCTGACTATGGTCGCTCCGTCTTTGATTTGTTCGATTTCGGCCTCGTTTGGCGCATTGACCTTAAAGATCAGATCGGCTTGCCAAACATCTGCGGTGATCTTCGCGCCCGCAGCGTCAAAGGCCGCATCGTCGAAGCTTGACAGACGACCCGCGTTGGCCTCTATAACAACTTCAAAACCGAGCTTTCTAAGCTGCTCAACGGTGGCTGGGGTCGCGGCGACCCGAGTTTCACCGGCGAGACTCTCTCTGGGTATTCCAATCTGCATGACTACTCCCTGATGGTTTATATAATCGTTCTGCCTGAGTACGTTCCTCTGAGCTAAACCTAGGTAGGGCTAGGCTGCACGAGTTCACTCATCGATTCGATGGCGACAAATGAGCGCATTAACACTTGAGTATGACATTTGTGCTTTTAAAACAAATAACTCTGCGAGCAACAGAATCCACTATACGGCAGGCTCGTGCCATTGTGGCAATACTTTGATTTGATACAAGTGCATATTTATCTAGCGAGTTGTTTCTGTACTGGTCTTATTAAAAACTTTTAACCAGCGCACACTTTTGTAGCTTAAATTTTGCACTTTGTATATTCCAAAATGGAATTAAAAATCTGATCTTAATCTTTTTTTCTTTTCTTAAACCGAGATAAGCTGGTGAACATTACACTGTCATAGGGCCATCTCATGTTGTTAAAAGAACTTTCATCGCTGGCTTCGCCATTGTCTCAAGGACAAGTCGAGAAGCTAAAACAACTCACCGCTGAGTTAAGTGCTGTGCAACTGGCTTGGGTGAGTGGTTATCTTGCCGCAACGGCCAACGCTGGCCAATTAACTCAGTCAACGCAAGCGCAAACGGCTCAAACCTTGACGATTCTCTATGGCAGCCAAACGGGTAATAGTCGTGGTGTCGCCAACGTGCTCGCTGAGAAAGCCCAATCCCAAGGCTATGCGGTTAATCTGGCTTCTATGGGGGAATATAATGTCCGTCAACTGAAGCAAGAAACGGTGCTCTTGCTGGTGGTCAGCACCCATGGTGAAGGTGATGCGCCGGATGATGCGATTGAATTACATCAGTTTATAGCATCAAAACGCGCCCCTAAGTTAGACCGTTTGCATTACTCAGTGCTGGC
>JBOFUF010000225.1:0-14904 GCA_051652445.1 Shewanella sp. | reverse complement strand
AAGGATAACGCAGTATTAAATTGATAAATTTTTTCATTACGCGCTGCAGTCGTTAACAGGTTAGTGATCTCTTCTTCCAGTTGACTCACTCGTTGGCGCAACATTTCTTGACGACGTTCCACCAAAGAGATGGCACCGCGCTCCCGGTGAGGCAAACGCATCGCCAACAATAATTCAGGATAACGATTGAAGAAGTCAGGATGATCCAGCAAATATTCACGAATAATTAACTCATCGAAAGGCACATCCAGCTGCGGCATTAAGGGCTCTGTCATAACTGAACTTGTCCATCATAAACGTGCTGTGCAGGCCCCGTCATCCACAAAGGCTTACCCTCACCTTCCCAGTTGATGGTTAAAGAACCGCCGGGTAAATCCACCCGCACTTGCTGGCCAAGCTTTCCTTGCACTTGCCCCACAACCACCGCCGCACACGCGCCAGTGCCACAGGCCAAGGTTTCGGCCGCGCCACGTTCATACACCCGCAGCTTAATGTGACCTGAGTCTACCACTTGCATAAACCCCACATTCACACCCCGCGGAAAACGCTCGTGCTTGGTTAACACGGCACCAATTTCAGCAACCGCGGCGCTCGCCACATCATCAACATCGATCACACAATGCGGATTACCCATAGAAGCCGCACCGCACAAAAAGGTTTGCATCGGTGTTTGCAATAGATAGGTTTTTTCAGGTTTTTTGGCTTTGAAAGGGATCAGGCTTGGCTCGAGGATCGGCACGCCCATATTCACAGTCACGCTACCGTCTCGCTCCAAGCGCAGAGTCATCTTGCCTGACGAGGTGCTGACACGGATTTTACTCTTATTAGTCAATCCTTTATTACGCACAAAACGGGCAAAACAGCGGGCCCCATTACCGCATTGCTCAACCTCAGTGCCATCGGCATTGAAGATGCGATAATGAAAGTCTAAATCGGGGTCATAGGGTGGCTCAACTAAAAGTAGTTGGTCGAAACCTATGCCAAAGTTACGGTCGGCTAAACGGCGGATTTGTTCAGGCGAAAAAAACACGTTCTGCGTGACCCCATCGACCACCATAAAATCGTTGCCCAGTCCGTGCATCTTAGTGAATTGGATCAAGATACTTATCCTTTAAGCCAAGGCGCTGTTCACAAACTATGAAACCAAGCGCCTGAATCAATATAATTTTTCTAGTTTACGGCAGGAGCTGCTCACCTTGCCAGAGCTGAGACAATTTTTCTCGCTCACGCACTAGATAAGCACGATCACCATCGACCATTACCTCGGCCGCACGAGGACGCGTGTTGTAGTTGGAGGCCATCGCAAAACCATAGGCACCACTCGAACGTACAGCGAGTAAATCCCCTGCCGCTAAAGCCAGCTTGCGATCTTTACCTAAAAAGTCACCGGTTTCGCACACTGGACCAACAATATCAAACTCATAGGCCTCAGAGTCTCTTGGCACGACTGGGATGATATTTTGCCATGCGCTATAAAGAGCGGGACGAATTAAGTCATTCATCGCGCCATCGACAATCGCAAAACGCTTGTCGCTGTTTTCTTTAAGATACAGCACCTCGGTGACAAAAATCCCCGCATTGGCGGCAATCGCACGCCCCGGCTCGAAGATAAGCTTAAGTTGACGGTCGCCCAAACGCGCTAATATGGCGGCGGCATACGCATCTGGATGCGGCGGCGTTTCAGCATCATAAGTCACCCCTAAACCGCCACCGACATCAAAATGCTCAATGACGATACCTTGCTGGGCCAGACGGTCGATTAACGCCAGCATACGATCCATAGCATCGAGGAAGGGTTTTAGTTCAGTCAGTTGCGAGCCGATATGACAATCGACACCTTTCACTTTTACATGTTGCAAGGCATGGGCACGGGCGAAAACGGTTTCGGCCTCCTCCATCGCAATACCGAATTTGTTTTCCTTAAGGCCTGTGGAAATATAGGGATGAGTTCCCGCATCCACGTCAGGATTAATCCGCAATGACACTGGCGCCACTTTCGCTAAACGACCCGCCACCTGATTTAACTGCTCAAGCTCAGCACTCGATTCAACGTTAAAACAGTAAATACCCAGATTGAGCGCCAGTTCCATTTCAGCAACGGTTTTACCCACACCTGAAAACACCACTTTAGCCGGGGAACCGCCCGCTTCAATCACTCTTGCTAACTCACCGCCCGATACAATATCAAAGCCACTGCCTAAACGTGCCAGCACATTCAGTACGGCCAAGTTCGCATTGGCTTTAACTGCATAGCAAATCAAATGTGGATGATCTGCAACAGCGTTATTAAAAGCATGCCAATGACGCTCAAGCGTCGCGCGGGAATAGATATAGAGAGGCGTGCCATAGGTTTGAGCCAAATCGGCAACCAGGCAGCCTTCGGCATGAAGGGCATTATGTTGGTAGGTAAAGTGATCCAATGTCTGATTCCTTACTGCGCGTTGTCGCTGCGATGGTGCTTATTGTTGTGTTTTTGGTGCTTTGATCGCTCTAATCTCGGTTTTAATCTCTTCTACTTCAGGGCTAATCTTTGACTCCTCAGCCTTTTTAGGCTGATTCGCCTCTGTGGCGGGCGATCGATAGAGGGCCCCTTTCTGACCACATGCCGTTATAAATAGGCTACCAAGCAATAACAATAAAAACAGTCTCATTTTTCTCAACACCTGTGCATCGGGTGGCTAATGGCCTTATAATCGCACCCATCTTCACGAAAGCAAAGGACAGAAATGCATGGCCATGACAGATACAGAATTTCACCAGCTCGCCGATGACATGTTCCAAGCCATAGAAAATGCAATTGAGACGGCTATTGATGAGCAAGATGCCGATGTCGATATCAATGCCAGTGGCAACGTCTTGCAATTAGAATTTGTTGACGGCTCAAAAATCGTGATCAACAAGCAAGAACCTTTGCATGAGATTTGGGTCGCCACACGTTTTGGTGGATATCATTTTGGTTTTATTGAAGGTAAATGGGTGGACGGACGTAATGGCGGCGAATTTATGCCTTTCGTACAAGAGTCTATTCAGCGCCAAGGCGGGATTCAGCTGAGTTTCTAATCAACGCAGCAGTCAACGCATTACAATAATGGGAGCCTTGGCTCCTATTATGTATTAAAAACCAACTTGTTATTTAAACAACTTAAAACTCAGTGTCTTGATCTGTCACATCAACACCAAACGGCTTCACAATTAACTCCCCCGCCACTCGCACCAGATGAAAAAACTGCGGAATATTGAATAGCAACCGTGACGCATAATGCTCCTCAAACACATATTGATGACTCACTTTATTCACTAATTCGGCCATATTGGAACCCGCCTGCACATAATGACTTAACTGATTTTCCTCATCGAGTATAAAGACATCCAAGTTATCAACTCGTTGGCGTAGAAAATATTGAATGACCCCTTTTGCAGCAAAATTTTGAATAATCTTGGGCATACTCGAAAAGGGATCATCACCCAGCTCTGGTCGTGGCAACTGCACTAAATGGCTGCGGGATAACTGCTGATAAAAGGATTTAGCATCACTCAAGTCCTGATAAGCCATGCCTGAAGGATTAAAAAAGATCCCATAACGGATAGCTCTAATCTGTAATGGCTGCACTAAAGTGCTTGATTGCTGAGCCTGATGGCACAATTTTACCGTCTGTTTAAGCAAATTTTTGACGGCAAATTTAAGCTGCGAACGCAGCTGTTGTGAACAACTGATCACGTCTATATCTACCGGTTTAGTCGCACGTCTCAGGCCTGGAGTGGCAAATGCTAACGCTTCTAGCACGGCAGTATCACCTTCAAAACGGCGACATTGCCATTCACCCCAGCTATTTAAACAAATAACGTCAACGGCACCGAGCATATTCTCTTTATTACGTCCAAGAGAAAACACATTGGCATTCATTACATCAACCATCATCTCCTGCCCACGCCACGGTATCGTGGGATCACAGTCTAGATTGAGCACAAAAATCAACTTACGAAAATGCCACGGCTGACATAAGTCTCGTTTCGACACCCGCCAATCGTGGTCGATAAAATTCAACAACCGCTTAGACGCTTCGGTCAGTCGTTTCGAATGAGTCTTACCCTTACCATATTCATGCCATTGAGTCGTAGGCGTTGAAATCCCATTTAAACATGCCCAAATCATTAAAGAAGATGGGGTTTTCCCTTTACAGATTGCCGACTCACCTAACAAATTTTGTGGCAGTGGTCCTTGCCGATAAAGATAATATTGCCGTTCGCGAGTACTCGATACCATAGTCACCTCGGACTCTGCTACCGAGGCACTCCACAGCAGATTAAGCTGAGCAATTTGGTCTTCGTCTTGACTAAAATAAGTGTGTAATTTGCGAGTCAGCATACCCAAGTCTTCTATCCGCAAATTTTCATTCAACTGGTGAGTCGAAGCGAAACGCAGTAAGGTTTGATAGCTCGCGAGTAACAACTCATTCAGCTGCTCGTTAAACCAATTAAGATCACCACTATGCCAATGCTCACAATCATCTAAAGTGCTTATTAGATGCTCAGGCCATTGCCACTCCTGCACTAATTGTTGCAATTTAGGATAGCGCCAATCTTGACCCACAGGTGCGCGGCTAAGATACACACCGCATTTCAAATAAAAACAGCGACGAACAATTTCAAGACGACGAGGATCATTCTTTCTTAACAGATAAGCCTCAATAACCTCATAAATGGCATAATAGGCATCATTGCCAATGGCAAAATCCCCTGCCAGTGTTTTTTGCCACAAACGGTCACATAACAAAGGAGATTGGGGGTATTCGTCGGCATACGCTTCAAGTAAAAGCACTTTAATCAGTGCCTTATGAGGTTTTACCAAGCCTTTATAGAGCTGCCATAATGAGGCCCCAAAATACTCACTTGCCGGCAATGCATGCACGTCCCCTAAAAATAACAGTGCAGGATTGAGTTGAGCGTCCGGCCACCATGCAACGGTTTTACCCGCTAAACGAATTTGGCTACGATAAAACTCTTCGAGTAACAACCAATGCTGGGTGCTGCCACTGTGTTCATGGGCCATAGCAGCCTGGCAACCCCGCACACCTCTCATCCCGCAAAACTGTTGCGGATGCACTAAGTAAAAGTTTACCTCAAACTGATATTCAGCAAACCAGGCGGTCAATCTGGCAGCCTTACTGCTGATCAGTGCTAAATCCTCGGCGCATAAATCCGTCTGATGCACCAACCATACATCAACATCACTCTTAGCATTTTGACCAAAACTGCCCGTACTGCCCATAGCGTAAACACCTTCAAACGCATTGATATCAGTATTTTGCAAAATAACAGGCAATGAAAAAATATCGCAAGCTTGAGATTCAAGTTCACCCATTTGATACTCCTTAATCCCACAGGGAGTATTGGCTGCTTCATAGCCAGGGTAATGAATGCTGTTGTGGTGGATCAAAAAAGGGATCAAGTGAAATAAATGTTTTTGTAACGGTGATAGCAAAGCCAAAGCACGCGCAATGCGAACTTTATTCAGTCTTTCTGCGATATCAGGGAATGGTATTTGCCGATCCATCTTAAAACACAACGCTCAAACACTGATGAGAAGTGTGCTCATGTTAACACTTTTGCCGTTCCGAGCAATCAAATGAGACATTCATCACACTTTAACAGGATTGAGAACATCGCTGACTTCAAAGAATCAATACGGCTTCCTTACATAAACGATTTGCCAATGTTAGCATTGGTGCATCTAAGATCTTTGATGGAACATAGGCATGTCTGAGAATCGTATACGTATAGCAACCCGCAAGAGTCCGCTGGCCATGTGGCAAGCTGAATTTGTTAAAGCCGAATTAGAACGCATTCACCCTGGTATTGCGGTGGAATTGCTGCCAATGAGCACCAAAGGCGACATAATTTTAGATACGCCATTAGCCAAAGTTGGCGGTAAAGGCTTGTTTGTTAAAGAACTTGAAGTCGCTATGTTAGACGATCTGGCCGATATCGCAGTACACTCAATGAAAGATGTCCCCGTCGACTTCCCCGAAGGCCTCGGCCTTGAAGTGATTTGCGAGCGTGAAGATCCACGCGATGCCTTTGTGTCGAATTTATATAAAACGATCAGCGAATTACCATTAGGTGCAACCGTAGGCACCTCTAGCCTGCGTCGTCAATGCCAACTGCGGGCATCACGCCCCGATCTGGTCATCAAAGATTTACGCGGCAACGTAGGCACTCGTTTAGCTAAGCTTGATAACGGCGAATACGATGCCATTATCCTCGCGGCTGCGGGCTTAATACGTCTGAAATTGTCTGAGCGGATTGCCAGCTTTATTTCTGCTGAAGAATCTTTACCCGCCAACGGCCAAGGCGCTGTGGGTATTGAATGTCGCACCAATGACCTGCGCGTCAAAGCATTACTGGCCCCATTAGAACATTTAGAAACGCGCTACCGTGTGATTGCCGAGCGTGCCATGAACACTCGCTTAGAAGGGGGATGCCAAGTCCCAATTGGCGCCTTTGCCGAAATCGATGGCGACCAGATGACCCTACGCGGCTTAGTCGGTAACCCCGATGGCAGTGAAATCATCGAAGGCGTGATAACCGGTCCAAAAACCGAAGCAACCCAATTAGGCGTAGCTCTTGCCGAAGAGTTACTGAGCAAAGGCGCAAAAAGCATACTCGACGCCGTTTACGCTACAGCCTAAGCCAATGAAAGTCTTACTGACGCGTCCAGAAGGGCGCAATCAGTCCATGGTCGATGCCTTGAATCAGCGAGGCATTGCCCATTGGGTTACACCCCTACTGCGTGTCGAAGCAACCCACCCTATTGTAAGCCATCACCCACATCCATTAGCACATGCCGATATGATTATCAGCATCAGCGCCAACGCGGTGACTTTTGCTGATGAGGCCTTAAAAGTAGCGAGTTCTCAAATACAAGGCTGGCCCCAAGCCCAATACTTCGCCGTAGGACATGCAACTTGGGAAGCATTCAAACAACTCAGTATTGCCGCCCTTGAAGCCCCAGAGGATTGTCAACAGACCGAAGGTCTACTCACACTCGCACCATTGCAAGAGATTAAAGGTAAGCAGATTACGATTATACGTGGTGTCGGCGGCCGCGAAGCCCTCGCCGAACAATTGGCTACGCGCGGCGCAATTGTGCGCTATTGGGAAGTCTATCAACGGGCCTGCCCGCCGCTCGATGGACAACAGATTGCACAACAATGGCAAGCCTTGGGTATCGACACGATTGTCGTCACCAGCGGTGAAGTACTGGATAATCTGATTAATCTAGTGCCAAAAGAGTTATTTGCATGGCTGCGCGCATGTCATATCATAGTCCCAAGTAACCGAGTAGAAACTCAAGCTCACGCCTTTGGTATAACCCAAGTCACCAATGCCAATGCCGCCAACAGCAAAGCCGTGCTAAATGCCCTTAAACTCTAAGCATTATTTAGCTGATTTTACTCTAATTTAGGCAGTAGCATGTTTTCAAGGACTGTTAAATGGATAACAACAAGCACGACGCAACGAGCCCAGAATCACAGACTCCTCCGCTTCTTGAGTCAGAGATAATCGCGCCATCGGTAACGACCAATGACACCGCTGTAACGCCAGCGTCATCCTCGGCTCCCAAAACATCCAAAGCTGCCGCTAAAATCCCGCCGAGCAACACTTCTGCGCCCACGAGAAGCTCGTGGGCGATTCGCTTTGGGGTGTTATTAGCGCTCGGTTTAACCGCTTGCTCCCTTGGCGGCGGTGTGATCTTATATCAACAGATGCAACAGCAACTGCTGGCACAGAATGCGAACAATATCGCCCTGCAGGACCAATTACAGCAAGCGCTATTGCAGCCAAATCAACGTATTGCCCAGCTTGAACAACAGCAACTGAATGACGCCAAGACTTACCAAGAATTAACTAAATTGGCACAAGACCAAGATCAACTGCAGCACAGGATCAATAAACTTGCCCAGCGCAGCCCAACACATTGGATGGCCTCTGAAGCCGAATATCTCGTGAATATGGCAGGCCGTAAACTTTGGTTAGAGAAAGATCCCCGTACCGCCACCGATTTATTAACCTCAGCAGATGAAACTATCGCCGCGATGAATAATCCAGCGTTACTGCCTATTCGTAAAGCGCTGGCAAAAGATATCGCCGCCACGAACAGCATTAAAACCACCGATATTGATGGCAGCATCTTGGCCCTCGATGCCTTAATCGAACGACTGGATAAATTAGCGCTTAATCGCACCGATGAGAAAGCCGATGCCACAGAAGAGACCAGCATCACGGACAATTTAAACGATTGGCAAAGTAATTTAGGTAAGACGTGGAAAGCGTTAACCCAAGACTTTATTACCATACGCCACAGCACAGCCGACAAGCCCGCTTTGATCGCACCGGAGCAGCAATGGTATCTAGTTGAAAACATTCGTCATAAGCTGCTGCAATCTCAGCTTGCGCTATACCGCTACGACAGAGCCGCTTATCACCAATCACTGATGATGGCGCGCAAGTGGATCCAAAACCACTTCGATACGCAAGACCACAAAACATCAGAAGTGATCGCCGAAATCGATAAACTCGCAACATTAGCACTTGAGCCTATCCCCTTGAAATCCTTTAGCGCCAAACCTCTACTATTACAGCTGACAAGCTATGGTGAGCTGACTTCATCTGAGGATGCGCCACTATGATCAAGATATTAATGTTATTGGCGATTGTCCTAATAGGACTCTGCATCAGCCCTTGGCTGGTTGGACATACCGGTTATGTCTATATCGCCGCCGGCGACTATCAGATTGAGACCAGTTTAGTCTTTGGGATCATTGCCTTAATTGTATTTTATACCGTATTCAAAGTACTCGAGTGGTTGGTGATTAGCGCCATTAATCTACTATTTCGCAGTCGTTTCATTCCCCAACACTGGCGTCGTCGCTCCGCGAAAAAGCATACATTAATGGGTGCACTGGCGTTAGCAGAAGAAGATTGGCCAGCAGCGGAACGTGCCATGATAAAAGGCGCCGACAACGGTGAGCTCCCAGCACTTAATTTGCTTGCCGCGGCCCGAGCTGCTCAATATCAACAAAAAATCGCCGAGCGTGATCACTATCTTGACCGCGCAGCTACGCAACCTTTTGCCGCAAATGCGGTTGCAACGACCCGCACTCGATACCTTTTAAAGCAAGGGGAATTGACCTTAGCCCGCATCGAGCTCGACAAATTAACGCCAACAAGTAAGAGCAAAGCCCCCATCCTCAAACTCGCCCTTGAGTTATATCGAGCGCAAGAAGACTGGAATGCACTTAAATTACTGTTACCCATTTTGAAAAAGCGCCAAATCTTAGATGATCCCCAACTAAATGAGCTCAATGTCATCACCCACAGTGCTTTACTCAAAGCCGCAACCATTAAGGGCGAAGACACCTTAGAACAATGCTGGCAATGGTTATCGCATAGTGAACACCATCAGTCTGAATTACTGGCGATTTACGCTATGGGTTTATGTCACTTTAATCACAAAGATCAAGCGCTCAAACTACTGTCTAAAAAGTTACGAATGGCTCCTGAATCAGCACTGTTAGCCGTCATTCCTGAGATAGCTACAGCTCAAGATATTGAAATTCGTAAACAATTACTTAAACATGAAGTAACCCATGAAAATAATGCTGACTATCAAGCGTGTTTGGCCAAGCTATATCAGCAAACTCGGGAAATGAAAGAAGCCAAAACCTGCTGGCAACATGTTTGCCGACTCCAGCCGACAAAAGCCTCATGGTTAGCGCTCGCTCGCATTCAAGAACAGCTAGGCGAACAAGATAACGCCAATCAAAGCTATCGTCAGGCAGTAATGATCTAATTCTACAGTATCTGCCAATACTGGCGCCGTGATTTGAAAAATGAAAGATCACGGCATTCACCATTCACCATTCACCATTCACCATTCACCATTCACCACAAGTTAACAGCCACTCACCTCGCAAAACATCTTAAATGTCGTTTAATTTCTCACAACATTTACCCCTCAAATCAAAATAATTTAATTAACGCTACGCCCGGCATTAACATCAATAATGACTACATACAGCCATTTTTATCGATACGACTACTACATCTAGTTACTCGGTGAAAACTTGTCAACTTTTCCCATTAAGACCTGTAAAACACTTTAAAAATAGGCGCAAGATGAGCGTCAAAAAATTGACTTGATGCATTTCATTAGCTAAAGTTTAACCATCTGCATCACAAATACGACACTTTGCCTCACAACTGTGACATATTGGTTGGGTTTGTGCATCTATGGATTAACACACTTTGGCTGTGGGGAGTTCACTATGGGATCGGTAATTACATCAAAGAAAGGTCTGCTCAAGTTAGTAAATGGGCAAATCAATGTCGAAGTTGATGGTTCAAATCAACCCGCTAAGGATGGCGAACAACTCCCTAAAGGTGCTGTGCTCCATATTGACGAAAATGCAACCTATGAAATCACCTTCGATGATGGCACTAAGCTGTCAAATGAAATCGCACCCGACGAAACTGCCGCAGCGATACCTGCCACAGGCAACGAAGCAGCACTAGATGAAATTAAAGCATTACAAGATCTTATTGCATCTGGTGAAGACCCCACTCAAGGCCTACCAGAAACCGCTGCTGGAAATGCTCCGGTAAGCGATGGCGGATCTGGCTTTATATCAGTAGATCGCAGTGGCGCTGAAACTCAAGCTGGTGCAGGCTACGATACGGCTCAAGTGATCAATACCACAGCATTAGCGCTGAATAGAACTGAGTCAATTGATCTTCCCGCTAATCAATTTAATTTAGCCCAGCTTACGGATAACTTTGTTAACGGAGTGACTTATACCACATCATCCGGCCTTACCGGCAGAACTGGCGATCAAGGGGCTCCAGGATCATTTGCCTATAATGATGGAGATATCATCACATTAAGTATTGGCAATGTCATTATTGCGCAGTTCAGTGCCGATGCCATTCTTGGGCCGATATTATTTTTACAGGATATTGCGGCGACCGGATTGTCTGACGTAAATTTAAATTATGTCGAAAATCTCGCGATTTTACTTCAAGCTCTGGACAGTGATATCAGCGATGGTGTTGATGATGGTGTACTGAACACCAATAGCCTGATAAATACTGACAGCAGTTTTGCAAACAACATTAATATTCTCCAAGCGATACACGATGCGTTAGCGAACTATATTGACCCGACCACCAATGCCCCGATAAATATGGCTAACGCCGATAAGGAAATTCTTTCCTTACTCCTGAAAAGCCTAGGGATCATATTTACTCGTGAAACCGAAACATCTGCAGATGGTAAAAACGTTTTTGAATCGGAAGCGATGGAGCATGTTGCCGGTGTAATTACCGATTTAGCGGGTGATCGCGCACCAGAAGAATTCGAAGCCCGTCTAGCTGATGCCATTGATGTACCAGGTGGCACAATTGAGTATTACTTTGATCAGTTAAACGGCCAGCTGTTTTTCACCACCGATGACTTATTAAAAGGTGCCATAGGACAACAAGTCCTGTTTCATAATCTCGTGGTTAAAAACGTCCGTCTCAGTGCCGAATTTGAAGAAATTGGCACCTTAGTTGATTTAGGCGATGGCAATTACGTCATCAACCTAAAAGATGGCATCACTCCATACGACCTCGAAAATCTTAAAATTGACTATCGGGTCGAAGATTGGACTGCATTTAAAGAAGTCACCTCATCCACAGTCGATCTTTATAAATCACACCTATCAACCGTCATCCAAGATGTCAATGAAGGTGATGGATTCAACACCTTCGAATTAATCAGCCAATTAACATTCGACACCGATTCACAGTTAACTATCAATTTCACCAGCGCATTACTCAGTGAACAATTTGGTTACCCTATTGCTGAATATGCCGATGATTATCTCGTGCCCATTCAATACTCCAATGATGGGGGATTAACGTGGCAAAATATGACTATTGTTGCTCTAGATTATAGTGGCAGCATTCCTAGACCGATTTTTGGTTTTACGATTGTAGGCGGCAGCAATAGTGTTTTAATTAGGGTACCTATTTTTGACGATAGCATCATTGAGCCAACCGAATACTTCAGAGCCATTGTCGGTGGCGATAACTATTATAATGAAGAAGTACGATTCGGCATTATCGATAATGATGTTGAATCCGATGTACCTTCGATAGCAATCAATTTTGCCATAGTTGTTGAGGGGACTCCAAATGCAGTATTTACGTTGTCACTCAGTAAACCTAGTGCTGAAACTATCACAGTTAAATATTCCTCAGAAGAATTAACGGCTCTATTTGGACAAGACTTTATTAATGTTAGCGGCACAGTTACTTTTTTACCCGGTCAAACAGAAGCCTTTATATTTGTTCCAATCGTAGATGATTTTATTGAAGAAGATAGCCCTGAGTTTGCCCTTATCAATCTCTTTGACCCGACCAATGCCACCCTAGCAGATGCGCAAGGCACATTACGGATTTTTGATAATGACGGCCCTGATAACACTGTAATTAGTATAGATTTAGACCCTATCACTGGTGACAACGTTATCGACAACAAAGATACCAGTGAAACAGTGGTCATAACCGGTACGGTCACTTTTGATCCAGCTATAAAAATCGGTATTGTCATTCTGACTATTAATGGCAAACAATATCAAACACTCATGAAAGCCGATGGCACATTCTCTGTCGAAGTGAAGGCCAGCGATTTATATGCAGACACAGACACCGTTGTGGACGCCAAAGTCTATGGATTTGGAAATAATGGCGCGAAAGGCACAGCAACCACGACCGAAGATTATCAAATAGCCTTAACTAACGACGCCAATACCGTTGCTGAAGACACTGATGCAATAGGCAACGTGCTCACTAACGATTCCGCGTCCAATATAGACAGCAATCTGTCCGTCGTCAGTTTCACAGTGAACGGCAATACTGTTATTGCCGGCAGCAGTGTCGCCTTAGAAGGCGGCAGCTTAGTCATCAATGCCAATGGCTCTTACACCTTTACGCCTAATGCAAACTGGAATGGCGCGCTGCCGGTTGTCACTTACACCACCAACACCGGTTCAACCGCCACATTAACCATTGATGTCACTCCGGTTGATGACCCATCGGTGCTGGTTAACGACACCAATACCGTTGCTGAAGACACCGTTGCCACCGGTAACGTGCTCGACAATGACAGTGACGTGGACAACGCGCTCTCTGTAACCAGCTTTACGGTAAGTGGTCAAACAGTTGCAGCGGGCACCACCGTTACCTTAGAAGGCGGCAGCTTAGTCATCAATGCCGATGGCTCTTATACTTTTACACCCAATGAAAACTGGAACGGCAGCGTTCCTGTCATTACTTACACCACCAACACCGGTTCAACCGCCACATTAACCATTAATGTCAGCCCGGTTGCCGATGGGGGACCTAGTGTCACTATCAATACAGATACCAACAATGACGGCTTTATCAGTAATGAAGAACTTGGTGGAGCAACCGAAGTTAACGTCACGATTGGCTTGAATGGTACTGGCGCGAATGTAGGGGATACGCTTACTGTTAATGGTGTTAATTACACATTGACTCAGGAAGATATCAACAATGGCTTTGTGAATCTCAACCTTCCTGCTCCCGGTGAAGGCGAAACGATTACAGTTGTAGCGACTATCACAGATCCGGCAGGTAACATCTCACCAGAAGGCAGTGATTCAGCACTACTCGATACGACTGCGCCAACAATTACTGTTGATGCACCTGATGATACCCAAGATACAACACCAACAATCACAGGTTCGACTGATGCAGCACCGGGTAGCACTATTACGATTGTTGTCACCGACAGCACAGGTGCAGAGCAGACTCTCACCACCACAGTAAATCCTGATGGTACCTATTCTGTCGATGTCATTAGCCCACTCGCTGAAGGCGGCTATACCGCTGTAGCAACAGTGACAGATCCTGCTGGTAACACTGGAAAAGCCAGTGATAATGGTAATGTTGACACCGTGGCGCCGGAGCTGGGCATCGACCTCAACCCGATCGTGGTGGGTGGCGACAACGTGGTGAACCAGGCCGAGGCGGATGGCAAGGCCAGCGTAACGCTGAGCGGCACTGTGAGTGGCGACGCCAAATTGGGTGACACGGTCACCCTGACCCTGGCCGACGGCAGTAAGCTGGAGACCAAGGTGGTGACGCTGGGTAATGGCCAACTGGGCTTTAGCACCACCACTACCGCCGACAAGCTGATCGGTGGCACCAGCGTCAAAGCCGAGATTACCGTAACCGACGCGGCGGGCAACAGCACCACCAAGTCCGATACCGAAAACTATACCGTTGACACCGTGGCAGCCCCGGCGCCGATGGTGGAACTCCAAGGCATGGGCACGGATGGTATCTATAACGCGGCTGAGATCGGCTCTGATGGCACGGTCACTGCGACCGTGACACTGGCGGCGGGCACTCAAGTCGGCGACACCTTAATCGTCACTGACGGTAACGGTAATGAATTGTTTAATGGCCTCGTGACCCAAGCCATGCTCGATAACGGCTTCCCAGTTGAAGTCGCGGTAGCGCCAGGTGATACGCAAGTCAATGTCACCGCACAAGTGATTGATGCCGCAGGTAATCCATCAGCTGTCGCCAATGATAACCAGGGCGTCGATAACAGCGCCAGCGCCACCATCACGGTGGACAACATCACCAGCGATGACATCCTCAATGCCCAAGAAGCGGCAGGCGATGTCACTGTCACCGGTACCGTGGGTGGCGATGCCGCCATCGGTGATACCGTGACCATGGTGATCAACGGCACGACTTACAGCACCACCGTCATTGCATTGGCCAGCGGCTTAGGCTTTAGCCTCCCTGTTAAGGGTAGCGATTTGG
>JBOFUF010000224.1:0-4241 GCA_051652445.1 Shewanella sp. | reverse complement strand
GGTAGCTATGTTTATTGCCGCCTTTAAGATTGCCTGCTGAGCCTACAGCATCACGGAATGGCCCATAGTAGCTTGATGAGTATTTTGCTGAATAGGCCATGATTTGGGTATTTATGTGGCCTGCAGCTTCCAGTGCTTGACGAATTGCACCAATGCGGCCATCCATCATGTCTGATGGCGCAATGATGTCAGCGCCTGCTTCGGCGTGCGACAGTGCTTGCTTCACTAATATCTCAGTGGTGATATCGTTAAGGATATAACCGGTCTCGTCGATAATGCCGTCTTGGCCGTGAGTGGTGAAGGGATCCAGTGCTACATCCGTCATAATACCAAGCTGTGGAAAGGCTTTTTTAAGTTCACGCACAGCACGTTGCACTAGGGCATCTGCGTTATAGGCTTCTTCGGCCATTAAGGTTTTTTTCTCTGTGGGTGTTACAGGGAAAAGTGCTATTAACGGAATGCCTAACTCAACGAGTTCTTCGGCTTCTTTCAGTAGTAAGTCAATCGAGTAGCGCTCTATGCCTGGCATAGAGGCAATTTTCTCACTGCGATTAGTGCCTTCGAGAACAAACATCGGGTAAATTAAGTCATTAACGGTTAGGTGATTTTCGGCCATGAGGCGACGGCTAAAATCATGTTTACGCATGCGGCGCATTCTACGCTGAGGGAAGGCACTGGTAATGATGTTCACATTTGACTCCTAATTAGTGGCTGTTTTGGCTTTATCTGACAAATACAAGCTGACTTGATTTCGACCACTATTCTTTGCTTGATAGAGGGCTTTATCTGCTTGCTCTAATAATTTTGTACTGTGTTGATCGTGGGTGACGATCTCTGCACTGACTCCGATACTGATGGTCAAAGGTATCACTTCACCTTCCCATTCCAAATGGATAGAGGCAACAGCGTTTCTTATCGTTTCAGCAACTTGAAGGGCACCTTCTGCAGTTGTATTGGGGAGGATGATAGCAAATTCCTCTCCCCCAAAACGTGATACTTGATCCGTTGGCCGTTTTAAATGGGACTGTAATGTTTGAGCGATTATACGTATCGCTTGATCGCCTGCAAGATGGCCAAATTTGTCGTTGATTAGTTTGAAGTGATCAATATCGAGCATTAAAAGCGCTATTGGTGTTTCTTGCCTACGGCTAATCCGGCTTTCGGCGAGTAAACGTTTATCAAAATCGCGGCGATTTTTGACCCCAGTCAAACTGTCAATAGTGCTTTGCTCTGTGAGTTTTTGGTTTACGTCATGTAATTCACGCAGAGTGATTTCAAGCTCTAAGGTGCGTTCTTGCACCATTTGTTCGAGTTTCTCATTATTATCCGCTTCCGCTTCTGCTTCCGCTTTTAGGGCATCTTCTCGTGCACTACGAATTTCCTGTGCTTGCTTTAGCGCTTCTTGTTGAATACGTAACTTAGCTTTGCGCTCATCGTTATAACGGATAGCGAGCACCAGAGACATGAAGAGGATTTCAAAAGTGAGACCAATCATAACCGGTGTTTGCGGTTTTACATTTAAGTCAATAATGCTGAGATATAACAAGCTACTGATGCAAGCGCCTGTCAACATGCTCACCCAGCCGACTGAGTACAAGCGTGCGAGTTTATGTCCATTGATGGCTTGAGTCATCGCAAACAACATGAGTACTAAGCTCAGTACTGCAGCTGAAATGAGCTGAATATAGAGCGCAGTACCATATTGGATAAAAGGGGTGGCAAGTCCCACGCATATTATATATACAGTGCAATACCGACAAGTGAGTAACATTCCACGGTTTAGATATTTGAGCTGTAGTATTTTTTCGGTAAACATTAGTGCAAACGCCATGACCGTCGGCAGTAACAATGGCAACATGATTTTCTGTAATATAGGCCAATTTGGCCAAAGGTATCGGAAGGCAAAACCGTTAATGGTCGCAACCAGTAGTGTCATACTGAGCACGTAGCCAGAATAATAACTGTAGCTAAATGATCCTGAAGCGATAGCGATAAAGAGGCTGAAAATGCCAATTGCCGTAAGCACACCAAGCTGAAAAGCGTACCCGACAGCAGTTGATTCAGCAACCTGGGCTAAATCATGAGAAGACCAGAGATTTAATGATACCGCAGCACTGCCTTCGGTTTGAATATGCAGATAGAAAGTATGGGATTCATCTGCGCTTACTTCAAAAGGGTATAGAAAAATATTGCTCAAGAATGGCCGTTCGTTATAGGGGAAAGTATCGCCCATTAGCACGGTATTAACGAGGGTATTATTGATTAAATGATAGATAGTTACTTTGTCTAACAAAGGGTTATCTAATGCTAAAATACGTGAGAGTGTTCCGTCTTGACTGGTTAAGCTAAAGTTAAGCCAAAAGTCATGGCTACTGAGTTTTTGAGTGTAGTTGCTGGTAAAGAGATGCCAATCAGACTGGGGTAAGATGAGTATCTCAGTCAATTCCTTTGGTGGAACAGTGTGGTTTACCATCAGCCAAGGGGTGAGATTTAAAGGCGTCGCCGAAGATTCATTAATGCTTAATAGGGTTGCAAATGACGGTGTGGAACACATCCATAACCACAGCAGTAAAATACATGACGTGTTGCTTTTAAACATGTATTTGTTCCAAATTAAAAAACGCTAAGCTATTTTGGTAGCAACGTTCTGCAAACTGTTCAGCATCTTCACCGCGTAAGTGGGCGATATAATTTGCGATATAAGGAAGGTATTCAGGTTTGTTCTTACTTGATTTAGGCTTAGGCCGCATGCTGCGAGGTAATAAGTAAGGGCTGTCCGTCTCGATTAATATGCGGTGCTGCGGAATAAAGGGGACCAGTTGCGCGAGCGCTTGTCCGCGTCTTTCATCGCAGACCCAGCCTGTAATCCCTAAATGTAAATCTAGGTCGATATACGTTTCCATTTGGGAGTGAGTACCGGTAAAGCAATGCAATAATGCGCCACTAAGCTGAGGTCTATATTCACGTAAGATTGCAGTAAAGTCTTCGTGCGCATCACGTTCGTGCATGAGTACTGGCATCTGTAATTCAATGGCCAATTCGAGTTGGGCAATAAAAGCTTGGCGTTGAATCGGCCGAGGAGAAAAGTCACGATTGTAATCTAAGCCGCATTCACCAACGGCAACCACTTGCGGTGCCCGGCAGAGTTCTGCTTGTCGACGGCTTGAGTCGGTGTGCCAATCACTGGCATGGTGCGGATGCACGCCGGCAGTACAATAAAGTTGATTTGGATATTGTTGGCAAACCGCAATAGCCGCTGCGCTTTCGGTTAAATCGCTGCCAATAACAATTAACGGCGAAACCCCTTGATTCGCCGCGGATTGTATCAGCTCTGCAATGTCTGCTTCGAGTGCGTTGCCAAGTAAATTGACTGCGATATCTATGTATGAGGGCATTATTTTAGGCGTTTCACCCGAACCTTGGCGTTGCGATTATCGGTACCCATTAAGAAAGACCCTAGAGCGGCTTTTTCAATGTAGACTGTGTCGCCTGGCTTTAAATTATACTTTCGGCCATCGGTTTGTTTCCACATTTGACCATTAGTAAACGTGACTTTAATGGCGCCGTAAGCGTCCTCAGCGACAGATTGGATCTCTAAATAAATCTTATCGACCGTCGTTTCTTGAGCGCGTTTGGCCTCTAAGCCGAAGTCATCGACAATCTTAGCTACGGGCGCTTGGGGCGTGGTTATCGGTATCGCTACAGCTGTTGGTGCGGCGATGGTAGCAGGTGTGGTGCCTTTTACCTCCATTGCTAACTTGTCATAACAAATTAAGCGGTCGATCTTATCGGCGGTGGCAGCACACTGGGTTAGCTGCTGTTCAACACTCGCGTGAGCTTGGGCTGACAGCAGTATTGTCGCTGTAAATATAATGGTTAAGCGCATGATAATGTTCCTTATTATCCTCATAACACCATCGAGGGCGTTAGTCTTTTGTTTGTTCTGTTTCGTCTAACTCATCATCTGGTTTACTGTAAAAACGCGCGGCGAATAAGCCTGCCTCAAACAATAACAGCATTGGTACGGCAAGCATGGTCTGGGAAATTACATCCGGTGGCGTTAATAGCATACCTACAACGAAGGCCCCCACGACAATGTAAGGCCGTTTTTCCTTGAGATCTTCAGGTGTCGTGACTCCTGCCCAGCAGAGTAAAACAACGGCGATAGGAATTTCAAAGGACAGACCAAAAGCAAAAAACAGCTTCAAGACAAAATCAAGATAACTGCTAATGTCGGTCGC
>JBOFUF010000223.1:0-4065 GCA_051652445.1 Shewanella sp. | reverse complement strand
CGTCAGTCAACAAGGCCACTTTAAAGCCTTTGTCCTGTAAGATCGCCAATAGCGGTGTTAATTTATGCAGTTCTGGCATGCCGTTGGCTTTGGGGCCTTGACCTTTGACAACGACAACACAATCTCTATCCAAAGCGCCGGCTTTGAACAAGGCATTGAGTTTATTTTGATCGTCAATCACCACCGCAGGCGCTTCCACAACACGGTGTTCTTCTTGCACTGCTGACACTTTGATCACCGCGCGACCTAAGTTACCTTTGATCAGTTTTAACCCACCGTTAATTTGGAACGGTGTCGCGATTGGGGTTAGTACTTCAACGTCAAGACTGACGGTTGGACCTTCAACCCAACACAGCTCACCATCAAGCAATCGTGGCTCTTGGGTGTAACGGCGTAAACCAAAACCTGCTACTGTGTTCACATCTTCATGTACGAGACCGGCGTCAAGTAACTCTCTAATTAAGAAAGCCATACCACCTGCTGCGTGAAAATGGTTAATGTCAGCATTGCCATTAGGATATACACGTGCAATTAAAGGAACGGCCTCAGATAATTCTGAAAAGTCATCCCAGTCGACAATGATACCCGCTGCGCGCGCTGCGGCGACAATATGCATAGTCAAGTTAGTTGAACCGCCCGTGGCTAATAAGGCGACGATACCGTTAACCACAGACTTCTCGTTAACCAGTTGTCCGATAGGGGTATATTGCGTGCCCATTTCGGTTAAACGGCACACTTGCTTGGCAGCCATCTTATTTAAGGCTTCACGCAGTGGATGATCAGGGTTAACAAATGATGATCCCGGTAATTGTAATCCCATGACTTCGAGCATCATCTGATTGGAGTTTGCAGTACCGTAAAAAGTACAAGTTCCAGGACTGTGGTAAGACTGCGATTCGGCTTCAAGCAGTTGAGCGCGGTCAACCAGGCCTTGCTCAAACTCTTGACGAATGCGGGCTTTTTCTTTGTTGGCGATACCAGACTTCATCGGACCTGCGGGCACAAATAACATCGGTAAGTGACCAAAACTCAAGGCACCGATGAGCAGTCCGGGGACAATTTTATCGCAAATACCCAGCAGTAAAGCCCCATCAAACATATTGTGGGATAGACCGACGGCAGTTGCCATAGCAATCACTTCACGACTCAATAAGCTTAATTCCATACCCGGTTGGCCTTGAGTCACACCATCACACATAGCCGGCACACCACCGGCGACTTGTGCAACACTGCCGACTTCCTGACAGGCTTTTTTCAGCAGTTCAGGATAGCTTTCATAGGGTTGATGGGCCGATAGCATGTCGTTAAAAGCCGTAACAATACCAATATTAGCCTTTGTTAGTTGACGAAGTGCCTGTTTATCATCTGGATTACAAGCAGCAAAACCATGGGCTAAGTTACCACAACTTAAAGAACTGCGATGTACACCTTGCTTACGCGCATCATTTAACGCCGCCAAGTAACCTTCACGTGACGCTTTGCTACGGGCAATAATTCTGTCGGTAACAGCTTGAACTACTGAGTGCATATTAACTCCTTACGCGCTCCAGAACACATCAACGGGCGTTTTACGCTGCGCTAATACGGCTCTGATAGGCATTGCATTAATATCGTCACTTTCTAATGCTTGACGATATACGGATAATTTTTGTTCCCCAACCAAATGCAGATAAATTTGTCTGCTGTTCAGAATCGCACTCTTAGAAAGCGTAATTCTACAGTGAGGGGCTGTTGTGGGGGTCGTCGCCACGCACAAGTCTTGGGTTGTGAGCGCATGTTCAAGTTCGGCGCTACAGGGGAACCAAGAACAAGTATGGCCATCATTACCCATGCCTAATACCACGACATCAAAAGGACGCGGAAAATTAGACAACGATTCTGCTGCCATATCTGCGCCCGTTTCTGCGGTCGAGAACATGTTTTTTAAACCACGAAATTTGGCATTAATTGCCCGATTTTGTAATAAATGTTCTCGCACGAGACGCTCATTGGAAGCATCAGCGTCAGTTTCAACCCAGCGCTCATCGGCGAGCGTGATATAGATATCACTCCAATCGATAGACTTCATGCTCAATAATTGAAATAACTTAAGCGGTGTGGAGCCACCGGAAACCACGAGGCTCGCTTTTCCGCGGGCATCGACAGCTTCCTGTAACTGGCTTGCGATTCTATTGGCAAGCTGTTGCTCTAATGCACTTGCCGTATCGAAAGATTTGAACACAGTTTCTTTAATCATTAACGTCACCTACTCGTCCCACGAACGGCCATCTTTAGTGATCAAAGCAACTGATGCAACTGGCCCCCAAGTCCCCGCGGGATAAGGTTTGGGTTTTTCGTTACTTTGTTCCCACGACTGGATAATACCATCGACCCAAGTCCATGCCTGTTCGACTTCGTCGCGGCGCACAAACAGCGCTTGATTACCGAGCATAGCTTCGAGTAATAAACGCTCGTAAGCATCGGCGATACGTTCATTTTTAAAGGTATCAGAGAAGCTTAAGTCCAGTTTAGTTGTTTGCAAACGTTGTTTTTGCTCCAGACCTGGCACTTTGTTCATCATCTGAATTTCAACCCCTTCATGGGGCTGTAGACGAATCGTCAGCTTGTTCGGTGGCAGATTACGGTAGTTTGAGCGATATAAGTTATGGGGTGGGTTTTTGAAATACACTACAATTTCAGAGCTTTTGAACGGCATACGTTTACCGCTACGCAAATAGAACGGCACGCCCGCCCATCGCCAATTGTCTATATCCACACGAATCGCCACAAACGTCTCAGTGTTAGACTGCTTATTCGCGCCTTCTTCCTCTAAATATCCGGGTACTGGGGTGCCCTTCATAAAGCCAGCACTATACTGCCCACGAACGGTATTTTCATACACATTGTCTGAATTGATGGGACGCAGCGATTTAAGTACTTTGACTTTTTCATCTCGGATACTGTCTGCATCTAAGTTGACGGGGGGATCCATCGCGACCAGCGTTAAGACTTGCAGTAAATGGTTTTGGATCATGTCACGCATTTGACCCGCTTTATCAAAATAGCCCCAACGACCTTCAATCCCCACTTCTTCAGCAACGGTTATCTGGACATGATCAATGGTGCGATTGTCCCATTTCGAAGCAAATAAAGAGTTTGCAAAACGCAGTGCAATCAGGTTTTGAACGGTTTCTTTACCTAAGTAATGGTCAATACGGTAAACCTGGCGCTCTTTAAAGAATGCAGAAACTTGATCGTTGATAACATGAGAAGAGGCTAAATCAGCACCGATTGGTTTTTCGAGAACCACGCGTGAATCGCTATGGATAAGATCTTGTTCGTGTAAACAGCGGCAGATATCGCCAAATATCGCGGGAGGGGTGGCAAAATAACTCACCATCACTCGCTCTTCTGGTTTGAGCAAATCATGGAAGGCACCATAACCCGCTGAATCAGTGAAATCAGTGCCTATAAAGTGACACCGCGACAGAAAACGTTCCAGGGTTTCTTCGCACAGCGGATCTTTAACGAAAGTAGTTAGCGCCAGATGAACCAGATTTTGGTATTCCATCTGATCAAGTTCATCTTTCGCAACGCCGATGACTTTAGTGTTTTTATCGAGAAGTCCTGCTTTATCTAACTGATATAAAGAAGGTAACAACTTACGTCTTGCCAAATCGCCTTTCGTACCAAAGAGTACAAAATCACAAGCTTTGGCGCTTGATGTTATATTGCCCATTTCGTTACGCGCTCCTGTCTATGTCGTGTCGATTCATCTTAATGAAGACATCCACACTTTTGTTGTAATATAACAACAGAATTTATTAAATGCATCTACTTCTTTTAATATTTAGCTTAAGCTAGCTAACTAGTCACTTAGGGTACAAGTCTGGTATCATTTTTGTTCTTTAATTACTAAAGCTTATAAAATCATTTTTAAATCTAAATACCATAAATATAATAACGTATCGATTTAGTGGTGGCATTCATTGATAGTAATCCACTGAAAATAAATATTTGCACTCCCAATTTAGCGGACATATGCACATGAATACTTTAGAAAAAGTTCAGAAAAGCCTCTCCCAT
>JBOFUF010000222.1:0-1887 GCA_051652445.1 Shewanella sp. | reverse complement strand
TAAAGCCGGCGTGAGAGTTCACCATGGGATCACCAGCCTTAAAGTTCACTCCAAACTCTGCCTTCTTGGCCGTGAAGAACAACACAACATAACGCTGTATTGTCATGTGGGTTCTGGGAATTTTAACGAAAGCACCGCCAAGGTATACACAGATTTTTCATTATTCACCGCCAATCAAGAAATTGCCCGAGAAGTCGAGCAAGTATTTGACTTGATTGAACATCCGTTTCGCCGCGATAATTTCCAGCATTTAATTGTGTCGCCCTACGATGCTAGACAAAAACTGAGCCACTTAATCGATAATGAAATTGTTAATGCCCAGAGCCATATGAAGGCAGCGATTACCTTAAAACTAAATAACTTACTCGATGAATCGTTAGTACAGAAGCTTTATGAAGCCTCGGCGGCAGGGGTCAAAATCAAGTTACTCATTCGCGGCATGTGCTCGCTCATTCCACAAATTCCGGGGATCAGCGACAACATCGAAGTCTACAGTATCGTCGACCGGTTTCTTGAACACTCGCGGGTGATGCTGTTCCACGCGGGCGGCAACAACAAACTGTTTATCTGCTCCGCCGACTGGATGGGTCGCAACATAGATAATCGCGTCGAAGTGAGTGTGTCCATTTATGACCTGCGCCTAAAACAGATGGTGATGGACATTTTATCCATACAATTCAATGATAATACTAAATCTCGAGTGATTAACGGGGAACAAAGTAATCCTTATCTGAACCGCGGTAACAAACGAAAAGTGCGTTCTCAAATTGCCATTTATCACTATCTGATTAATTATGAGAAGTGCCAACAGCAAGAATTTGATGCCTTACATATGTCCACCCATGGGGATGACACTGAGCATGATATCAACGCTGAGTATGCCATAACACCCGAGTTACAGGCCAAGGCCAGCTAAGCGCTGGCTTTATATCGCTTTGATTGCCTAAGGATAATCCGATTGCTAACCACATATTTGCCGATACAGTCACAGATAGCCCCAAACAATGTGGCTGCGCCCCCTAAATCGCGTCACTTTGTTGCTATCGATATGGGGTCGAACAGTTTTCATCTGGTCATCGCCCGTGAGCAAGATGGCAGTTTGCAAATTTTACACAAAGAAAAACAACAGGTTCAGCTCGCCTCGGGGCTCAATGCACAGTTTATTCTCAGTAATGAAGCGATAGAACGTGGCCTTAATTGCCTGCGGGATTTTAACCAACGCTTTTCCAATCTCGACCAAACGCAAGTACGATTAGTCGCCACCCACACCCTTAGAATCGCCAAAAACCGTGATCAGTTTATCGAGGCGGCACTCGCCATCATGCCCTATCCGGTGGAGGTAATTTCAGGCCATGAAGAAGCGCGCTTAATTTATAACGGTATTGCCCAAAGCCAAGTGCTGGAAGAAAATAATATCGTCATCGACATAGGCGGTGGTTCTACCGAGGTGGTGATCGGCAAGAAAAATACCCCAACCCAGTTATCTAGCCTGCGCTGCGGGTGTGTGAGTTTCAATGAGCGTTTCTTTATTGATGGGAGTATCACCCCTGCCTCATTTCGTGATGCCCAAAGTGCGGCCGATAAACAGTTCGCCTCGCTCTCCAAGGAATATTTCGCGGGCGGCTGGGAGCTCGCTTTAGGCAGCTCAGGTACAGTGAAAGCCATCTGCGATGCGATTCAAGAAGATCACGGCGATGAAACCATCACGCTACTACGACTCAAACAGCTCAAAATGAAGTTGATCAAATGTGGCCATATGAGCCAAATCCAATTTGCCAACGTCGATGATAAACGCATTCCCTTAGTGCCCGCTGGACTAGCCATTTTGATCAGTTTCTTTAGGCGCTTACCGATACAAACACTGGAGTTTAGCCCAGGCGCACTGCG
>JBOFUF010000221.1:0-9039 GCA_051652445.1 Shewanella sp. | reverse complement strand
AGCTCAAAATGAAGTTGATCAAATGTGGCCATATTAACCAAATTCAATTTGCCAACATCGATGATAAACGCATTCCCTTGGTGCCCGCTGGACTGGCCATTTTGATCAGTTTCTTTAGGCGCTTACCGATACAAAAACTGGAGTTTAGCCCAGGCGCACTGCGTGAAGGTGTACTTTATGAACTGGCCAAGATTGGTCAATATCAAGATATTCGCCACCGCACCGTCGACAGTATTGCCCAGCTTTATCATATCGATATGGCCCATGCGGCCAAAGTGCGCGACACCGCCATGGCCTTGTTTGAACAGGTCGCGGACGAATGGCAATTAAGGCCCCATGCGCGCTTGCTCGCCTATAGCGCAACTTTACATGAAATCGGCTTACACATTAATTCAAAATCACTGCACAAACACGGCGGTTACATTATCAGTAACAGTGACTTACCCGGGTTTAGCGAAGCATTACAGCAGGATTTAGCACAACTTATTAGCAATCACAGAAAAATGCCTAACGAATTAATGCTCGCTGAGCTTGAGCCAGCCCATAAGCTCACGCTCAATCGCCTACTCTGCCTTTTGAGGATCGCCGTTTTGCTCAATCTTGGCCGTATCGCTAAGACATTGACCTTAGATAATATTAAAGTAGTCCCCGATGGGCTTATGCTAGCGCTACCGAGCCATAAGCGAAAAATAAGCTTGTTTATGAATGATTTGCAGCGAGAACAAAAACAAATGCTCACCCTTGGAATGAACCTGCAGTTAGTGTCTAGCCTGAGTTAACTGTGTTATGGCGTTAACTCAACCTAACGTGACGGAGTCGAGTGTAGCTAAGGCGAGTGTGGCTGAGTCGAGTGAGGGTTAGCGCTGTGTGAATGAATTTAGCGAAGGGTAGGCACGACAATTTTGCCCTTAATCGAGGGCAATATCTGGCCTAAAAATAAGGTTAAGTTAGTCGTCAATCAGGCTTGGTAACGGAAGTTTAACAGCATAGCGGTAGACTTAATCCATGCGCCACAACAGATTAAAGTTTAAAGGATTTTTAACCCTTCACTAAGGCACAAAAAGGCACAAATTCCTCATCGCGCGTTTGCCGCCGAGTGGCGATTTCTGCTATCATCCACGGCTGACTCATCATCATTCCACGAATGTAAAGATAATCAGAGCCAAACCCTTTTTATCGCGCGATATCGGCCCCATCGCCTGCAGGTACCAGTATGATTAACCACTTTAGTGTGCTTGGTATAAAGCCCAGCGCCAAAGAAGATGACATTAAAAAAGCCTATCGACGGCTGTCAAACAAATATCATCCCGACAAGTTGTTAGGCACCTCGGAAGAGGAAAAGCAACACGCAGCCGTACAACTTGAACGCGTTAAAAATGCTTATGATGTGTTGTCCGATCCTAAGCGACGCAATGCGTTTATCAAAGATTTCAATAACGTCATAGTGACCGAACCCGCTAGCGCCATGCGCGAACTGTGGGATCAATTTTATCCTTGAGCGTTTTTTAGAGTACTGCCAAATGGTCAAAAAACTGAATATCTCACGCATTAATGAGCTAAAAAATAATGCCTACGACAATATCGAGTCCTACGACGATCCCGATACACCTAAAGCGCTAGAACAATTTACTAGCCAAATTAAAAAGGTGTTAGAAGCCGATCCTAAGATGCTCGATACTGTGCCTGAGTACCTGCCCGTTGCGCTTTACGGTCGAATTAAGTTTCCTGCCGAAGCCAAGCTCAAGTGGGCACAGTGGATAAACACAGCAACTCAACCTGACTGGGATGAGTTTAAAGTCTCGATTGGCTTTAACAATGCCGATTTGCCTTTAGTGTTAGCCGTGCGTGGTTACTCGGAAACCTTATTGATAGAAAGCTGCGCGGTGCTGTATTTACTTGAAACCCAAGGCAAAATAACGCCAGCAGCAAAACATCACGACGATGAAGATGATGACAACGATTATGTTGGCACCTCAGATAACGACGATGATGATGAAGGCGAAGAGGAAGATGGCTACTACGATCACTACGATGATGAGGACCGCTAATGAACACTAGTCTCATTGAGATTACCGTCGCCGAAATTAAACAGTTGGCGGACGTAGAGCCAAAACAAGCGAGCAAACGCTTTGAAATCATTGCAAATACCATGAGCGACGCGCAATTAGTCGAAGTCATCGAACATATGGATATCGTCACGCTGACGCAAATCAACAGTCACCATGATATCTCTTGCCCTTCGATCATGTCTGAACTCATGACCCCAGAACAAATTCGCGACATCGTCTGTCAGCAACCTTTGTACTGGGAAGAAAAAATCAAAAACAATGCCGAAGAACTTATTCAGCATACCTTTGATTTTTTGACCTATTTAATTCGCATCCAAGATAGCGAACAAAAGCAAACGGCGATTTTAGAATGTATCGCCGACGATCCAGCGGGCCTCTTCTACCTGTCGATCCCTTTCATCGAAATGATGTTAGGCGAAAAACATGAAGATGATGACGGCTACACCGATCTCTACGATGACGAAGAAGACACTGAAACCATCGGCTACGACAGCCGCGTCGCCAGTGAAGATGCCCACAGCCTCAGCATAGACGACCCACGCAGCCTAATGGCCTTAATTCACGAGCTCGCGCCCGATGTTGAAAATGCCATTAAGAGTCTGCTGCGTAACGAAAGCTCAGGGTGGGAAATGATCATCAGCAAGTTTGTCAACGAGCTGGTTATTCAAGCCAAAGAGAAAAACCAAGTGACGGATGAATACGCTGAAGTCGATGATATGTTTAGCTTTTTGGATTAAGGAAATATTTGATGCAACTGGTACTGCGTGATGTAGATCAAGGACCCTACCTGAGCAAGGTATTGATCCAAGGCCAAGCAGACGAAACGCTGAGCGGTGAACAGCTGTCACAAATCAAATCCAAAGCCATGTTGATGAGCCTCAAACTGGCCGATAAGTTTTACAACAAGTACAAAATGCACCTGCTCGAACAAGCGGCGCACGATGTGATTGGGGTGATGAGCCTGGGTTTGATGGAATTATCAAACCAGAATCCGCAGCAGGCGATACGCCTGTTGATCACCGCCGATGGCGTAGTCAAATGCTTTCAAAAAGGCTGGAGCATGCTCAGCACTGTCAGCAAGCATAAACTCGTCAACGGCAAATCCCTGTATGGCGATGTCGACAAGTTCTTGCTCGAACAAGTGTCTAGCCCGCCCGATGCGGAAGAATGGTTAGGCTATGAAGCCTATCAAGATGCCCTGCTTGAACATCAACGCCAACAGTCGATTGCAGCACTACTGGCACAATTTTACGCGCAATCGAGCTATGATTCGCTAGATTTTCTCAATCTAGAGAGTGTATTAGCCGAAGCGGTACTGTATCGATTGTTGTTTGATGGCGCCAAAGTCAGGCAGGATTTGAAAAAGCGTATCGGTAAAATCAGCTTAAAAGAGGAGTGGTTTACCCGTGAGCATATCGAATTGGAAACCCAGAAAGCGTTAGCAGAATTACCCGCAGCACTCGCTGAAACCATCAGTAAAGATCTCGGTAAAAACTTTGCCCCCGCCCTACTGCGTACCCTGCAGTTTGCGAAAAGCTACCGCGAACTCTTACTCAGTGACGCTTCACCCGAGCGCTTAGAAAGATTCGAACATAAAGAAGGTCTCGTCGGTCTCCTCGGCTGGCCACTCTACATCGTATTTTGAACAATACTTTAATTGGTACTTTAATCAGTAGTGTGGCTAGTAGGTTAACGAGTGCTTGCGGCGCTTAAACATGAGTGCTTTATTGAAAAATAAAGCACTTTTTAATGTCTTTTGCCTCTATGTCCAATCCCAACAATCAGTCTTTCAGTCTCAGTGTTGAGTCGTTTTAGCGTAAAGCTTGATAACGCTTAGGGGACAAATACGTGTTGAAAAGTCGTGTTTGGGGAGCCGTAATGTCAGTGGTTAGCAGTTTAGCGTTTACGGATATCCACTCGCACAGGCTTGCCATGTCATTCACTTATCGACACGGTGAATAGAAACCTAGAGTTTCTGAGCTTATGCAGGCCTGCCCCGTCTGATGTGAAAGGATTCACAAATGCCGCGATGGCATAGATACCAAAAAGTGGCCATGGGGCAGACTGTCGCCTCGCCAATCCCCCTCGCTCACTTTTCAGGCATTCGCGTAATCTTTAGATTTAAAAGCATTACGCCGCAGGATTTTTGGATAAAAGCGTGCTCGGTTTTGCGCGATATGACCTTCATTTTGGATAAGCAAACATAATCCCATGCGTAGAATCGTGTGCCATGATGCGCTTAAGGATGTAACGCTTGCGACTTAAACCGCCCTTCCCAGAATGCGCCTTTACACTCTTCTTCACGATTGGCCTTGCGAGCAATGTCTTCATTTAAACAACGCACCAGAATTCAGCTAATACTGCTCAAGCGCTCATGCCATTGGGTCAGTAAGCCATCGAGCAAGATGGCTTCACCGTCGATTAAGGTGTGACCCTTCATATACTTAGTCGCAACGGCATGACCTTTGGTTATTTGACACCCGCGACTGATAATATCTTTTTGCGTTAACGATTTAGCTTTTTCGACATCAATTTTAAGCACGAGATGATAGTGGTTACTCCCTGTCTATTTCGCAAAGAGGGCATAAGCACAAAAACCGATACAACAAGATGTGGCTGTCAGGATTTTTTGTTTGAAGAAGAAGAAAAAAAGTGATCGGTATCGATGTTATTGAACGATTGCCTTCATGTTAATACGCTGGTGCGGTAAAATAGATTTTTGCTAATAAATATTAAGCTTATTTACGTACACAAGAGCCACGTGCAAACTTGAGCATGTAATAAAAGCAGGGTTTTATTATGTCGGATTTTTATTTAGTATATCAACCAAAAGTTAAAGATGGCAAAATCATTGCGCTAGAAGCTTTATCAAGGCCAAATGACAAGAGTCAACATATTGAGGAATATCTTGCTGATATAACCGACACAGTTGAATTTGACTTAACCGTGATAAAAAAATGCTTAGTCGATGTTGCTAATTACGGTGTTGAAATCCCTGTCGCCGTCAACATTTATCCAACCTCGATGCTAGATCCAGACTTCATTTCCAGTACCATTAAGCTAATAAAAGATAAAAATATCATCATAGAGCTAATGGAACATCAACAAGTTGATTTCACCGATTGTTTTATGAACAACCGGGCTTTATTCAAAGAAAATGGCATCGCAATTTCCATCGATGACTTTGGAAAGGACTTCGCCCGTGCAGACTTAGCATTAATGCTAGATGCAGAAGAGATTAAAATTGACAGAAGCCTGATAGATGGCATCGAAAGTAATTACAGTAAATATAATCACTTAGCATTTGTGCATGCCAAGTTATCTGCATTAGTAACAAAAAACATCATTTTCGAAGGTGTTGAAACCAAGCGTCAATGTGAGTTGATTCAACTCATTACAGAAAGCCCAATTATTCAAGGTTACTATTTTTACAAACCAATGTTTTTGGCAGATATTGTGAAGCTTGACACATTCGCAAATCAATTTAAAAAAGCAGAACAAATAGTCAATGGTCCTAAAGTCAATGATTTGGCTTATAATTTATTTAATTTTCTAGCGAAAGATGATTCAAGGTCTATTGTTTCTGAAGAAACCAATGAATTTATTAAAGCCAATGATCGCCTTGGGTTGGTTTATAACGCAGATAAAAATGAGACGTTAAAAAACTTAAGGAAAATATATTTCAACCAGTCATCGATTATTAATAACGGCGTCATGTCATTGTTTGATTCGACTGAGCGGTTAATGGTTATCCGTAACCAGGAAGGTACAGTTATTTATGATAACGCAGCTCACCGTAGCGTAGTTGGCGGAAGTATTATAGGCATTGATGCTAAAAAAGTAGCCGAAGAGAACGAAAGCTATAAAGTGTGTTTAGTGAAAGATCAAAAACTTCGTAACAATGAAAAAATAATGTTCAGTAAAAATTCTGAAATTTTTGATGGCAAAGAATATGACACACTTAGGGAAAAAATGTTTTTCAACAATAATCATTTCGTTATTACAACGGTGCGTGAGGCAAACTCAGGTCTTCTTGATGTACAGAATGATGAGTTAAACGATGTAAATTATTTGAATACCATTGCAGCGATTGATGATGTAAAAAAACTATGACCGCATGATGAACGTTAGGTGAGGATGCCCACTGAAGCGACATTTTAACCAAACGACATGGAGTTATTTTCCTAAGGAAACAAGATGGTCAAAGTGCTAAGTAAACAGATTAAATTGAGACAATTGCTGCTGCTGTTAGGTATCATAAGTGTAGCGATAACTTTTGCTAATGCACTCTTCTCCGTCTATCAAGCGCAATATGAGTCCACCTTTACTGACAGGACTGAATCTAATCGTGTGTATGCTGCAAAGATGGCCGAAATTACGGACGTCTTTATCGCATCGTCTTTCTCTCAACTTGAGTACACAGCCGGTGTGATGAGCAGTAAGATAGACGATTTAGTTGAAGCACAAAAAGAAGTAAAAAGATTAAATACTCAAACTGAATTTTTTAACTCAGCTATTATAGTGAATGCGGATGGACACGTAGTTGCAACGTCAAGAAAACTTGAAAATTTCAAAGGTTATAATGTAAAAGAATTAATTGATGGTTATTCGCAACAATTATCAATATCTAAAAAACCTTTCGTTACAGCACCTTTTAGATCGCCCTCTAATCATTTAATCATAGCTATGTTATATCCAATTGTTTCTGAAAAAAATGAGTATTTAGGTTTTATTGCAGGAAGCATTTATCTAACGGAAGATAATATATTTGGATCGATTCTGGGCAACCATCATTACGAAGATGGCTCTTACTTCTATGTTGTCGATAAAAATAAAACATTAATTTATCACCCTAAAATAGAAAGAGTCGGAGAGGCTGTTAGCAATAATACTGCGATTGATGCCATAAATTTGGGTGAGCGTGGTAGTCAGTCTATCGTTAATACTGAAAATATTAAATTTGTTGCTGGATATGCACCGGTATTGCATAGCGGTTGGGGTATCGTTGTTCAGACACCAGAAAAAATCCTTAATATCAGCATTGATAAATTATTTTTTTCTGTTTTAACAAGTTCACTTCCTATCAGTTTGATTGCACTTTTAATTATTTGGTATATGTCTGCAGCCATATCAAAACCTTTATCGCAACTATCAACTGCATTTAAAGAACTAGAAGAATCCTCTTTGCAGAATATTGACTTGAGCAAAGTAAATTCTTGGTATTGTGAAGCGTCACTGCTTAAGCATTCATTCGAAATTGCATTGTCAAAGATATCTAACAGATTCGAGCAATTAAATATTGATGCGTTGACTGATCCAATGACAGGGTTATTAAACAGAAGGGGTTTGGATAAAAACGTAGCAAACATTTTGGCGCATAATTTATCATTTTCTGTGCTAGTGCTTGATATTGATTTTTTCAAGCGAGTGAATGATAACTTCGGTCATGATATGGGCGACGAGGTGTTAAAGGAAGTTGCGAAATTCATAAAAAAACAAGCCAGAACTGTAGACTCAGTCAGTCGTACTGGCGGTGAAGAATTCGTAGTTTGCTTATTAAATACGGATATAAAAAAGGCGATATTAATTGCTGAGCGAATTCGTAAATCCATCGAAGTCTACGAATTTGATACCGTAGGTCATATCACTATCTCGATAGGTATTGCTTTTTGGCAAGAGACGAGCGAATCGTTCAGTGGTGTGCTTAAAAGGGCTGATGAAGCGCTGTATAAAGCAAAACAACATGGGCGAAATCGAATTGAGCTAGCCGCAACACCGACAACCGAGTCGTAATGCCCACCGCTGGAATGACAATCCTGACGCAGGGCTTATAAGGGCTCAAGTTTTTGATCGAGTAAACTGACCAGCAGCAACTCACCCTGTAAGTTCACCCTAAACTCGCCGTATTTAGCCGCACTAAAATGTGCGGCTTGCCCTTCTTGAAAGAAAAAACTGTTCGATGCGAACTTGATTTGATTACCACGGACACGAAATTGCACCCGCAGCTGATCTTTACCGAGCGCTTGGTCGGTATAAAAATCCACAAAACGCGCTACTTTTTGCCCATCGAGTGCCAGCAACAACTGGCCCTGAAGTTGTTGCGGCGCTAAGGCGCTGCGCACATCGCGGGCGATGGCATATTCAAGCGCCATGTAATCCCCCTGCATTAATGAGCGCGGGTCTACCGGCGCTAATGCAAAGCGCACCACTTGGCCGTGATTAAGCAGTTGTTCGAATTTGAAAATGCGCCAATTCACGCCTGCGAGAATCGCCACTGTCGTGAACAGTACGATGCCCAGCGCCCATTTATGTGAAATCGACAGTTTTCCCATTACATTGCCCATCACACCGTCTCCTTGGCATTTTCATTGGCAGGAAATAACCGCCACATCAGCATCCTGACCACCAGCAACAGCGCGCCTAAACCCATCAGATAACCCGACTTAAGCAACAGCGTTGTTTCTAAGGAGTAATAATACCCGCTGACAAACAACAGCGCCGACACCATTCCCATACCTTTTAGCCAAGACTCGTTGCAATAATGACCAAGTAAGATCAATAGGATAGCCGTCGATAATCCCTGCATGGGTAAAGATAAACCGCTCACGATGACTAAACCGATAACACACCCCAGCGCCGCTGGTGAGCTTAGTGATTGCTGGCGCTCGCGCAAGATTGTCACCAATAAAAATCCGCAAATAGCGAAAATAATCAACAGATGAGTCAGTGTCAGCCACAGGCTTTGCTGCCAAGGGCTAAATAAGGCTTCAAAAATACTGTCCATACTAAAAGCGTGCATCAACTGCAACGAAAGCAACGCGAGTGCGAAACCATAGATGAGCATCCGAGCCCTGCGATAATGACGCCCGAACTGATTGATATTTAATAACACTAGACTACTGACTACGGCAAAAAGGCTCGGGCTAAAATTGAGCAGTTCAAATTTAGCCATCAGGCCAATCACGCACCA
>JBOFUF010000220.1:0-3841 GCA_051652445.1 Shewanella sp. | reverse complement strand
AGCTATTTTTAACAAACCAAGAACAAGCGTTCAATTAATGAACTGCTTTAAATTCTAAATTGATGTGCGGAATGACAGATAAACAGGGATCGTTGCGATCGTTTCAAAAATGAGCTTTTTTAAACTCAGCTTGAGCTTCTAAGGATTGTTTTGGGTGCTTAGAGCGACGGGTAATCCAACTTAACCCAATACTTTTCAATATTTTATATACATGATTTAGATGGTAATGAATACCAAACTGCTTTTCTATATAGGATTGAATATCGACGCCCGTTAATCGTCCACCTAATTCGGAGCGACTTAAATCGTCTATATATTGATAAAGACCCTGCTTTTGCTGTTCGCTGATTTTACTCGCATTTGTCGAGCACATATTGGCTTTCAAACCATCAATGCCAGAATTTAAGTCGTTTTTAACCCATTCATTGACACTGCGACGACTGACTTTGAGTTGGCGAGCAACTTGAGCGCGATTGTGACATTCCAAAAAGCAAGAAACAGCCAAAATGTGAATACGCATACGGGCGGCTTTTTCTGACTTTGATCATTTAACGAGTTCAACAGAGGTGTCATTTTTCACAGAATAGAATGAGTTGAAAATGATGAGTATATTAGATCACAATTTAGTGCGGATGGGTATAAATGATGGATTGGGTATTTTGCCTAGATGCTTAGCGTTGAATGGTCTTGGTCTATATTGCGATAATAAAAAGCCTCACTAGTGGTGAGCTAGGAGGCTTTATTTATAATCGATTGCTTACTGAGTCGCGGGTGCTTTTTGTTGGTTGTAATCTAACTTTTCGTGTTTTTGCCCCATGGCTGCTGCGACTTCTGGGGGCATGTAGTTTTCATCATGTTTGGCAAGTACTTCAGTTGCTTCTAGCTTGCCATCAGCACCCAGAACACCCTGTGCGACAATACCTTGTCCCTCACGGAAAAGATCGGGTAATAGGTCGTCATAAGTTACCAGTACTTCGCCGCCTAGGGAGTCATGCACTGCAAATTCGACATGCAAGCTTTTGGGATCTCGCACCATAGAACCTACTGTCACCATTCCGCCGACACGAATACGTTGGCCAATTTCAGGTTTTACCCCGGTATCTGTCTTGCCGTGGACAATTTCAGACGGAGTATAGAATAAGTTCAAGTTGGAGTTCAGCGCATAGAGCAAAAGCGAGGTAATCGCAGCTACGCCACCGATTAATGCTACTGCTAATGTTAGTCTTTTTTTGCGTCTTGGATTCACGATTTAGTACTCCTGGTTTCTTTTAGGCGTTCTTCTCTATCCATTTTCTTAGCTATGTCAATCAACACTTTACGCTTTTGGCGTGCACTGGTAATGATAAGCGTAGAGAGGCAGAAGAAGGTCACTCCGTAGGATAGCCATACATAAAATGCATAGCCGCCCATATTAAAAAAATCACTGATTGAATCGAATTGCATTATTTGACCTCCTCAGCCTTAGCAAGTTCACGTACCCAAGGGCGCATGCCATTTCTTGCTAAAATTTCTGCTCTAAAGCGAACAATGGTGACGGCGCCAATCATAAGGCCGAAGCCGAGGATATTGATTAGCAGTGGGTAAAGCATATCCGACGACATCGTCGATTTTTCTGTAATGCGTATCGTCGAGGGTTGATGTAATGAGCTCCACCAATCAACGGAATATTTAATGATAGGGATGTTGATCACGCCAACAATCGCTAAGATACCGGCAGCGCGAGCGGCGAGCACTTTATCTTCAAATGAGGCATAGAGCGAGATCACGCCTAAATAAAGAAACAGCAATACCAACTCAGAGGTTAAGCGTGCATCCCATACCCACCATGCACCCCACATAGGTTTACCCCATGCTGCGCCAGTGAACAGTGCAATAAAGGTGATCACAGCGCCGATGGGCGCAATAGAGGCTGCAGCCCAGTCGGCAAGTTTTATCTGCCAAACTAAACCGATAAAGGCCGCTGTTGCCATCCCCATATAAGCCGCCATTGACATAGAAGCGGCAGGAACATGGATAAAGATAATACGGTAACTATCACCCTGCTGGTAATCTGTCGGCGCAAAGATGAGCCCCCATATTGTGCCAACAGCAATCAACAGCCCTGCTAAAATCGCAAACCATGGCAATAAAGTTCCTGATAACTTATAGGCGCGTTCAGGATCCGCGTAAGGATGTAACCATTTCCACATTTTAGTTAGTACTCACTCGCAGAGATGCACCAATTGCAAAAGGTGCTAAGGTTAATGAACCGATCAACATAGCGCCTATTATAGCGAGCTGACCATCATAGGGTAAATTCATTCCTGCCGCGTCTATGGCACTCGTTGCAAAAATGAGTACGGGAATATATAAAGGCAAAATAAGTAAGCTGAGTAACACGCCGCCTTTTCGTAGACCGACGGTTAACGCTACACCAATTGCCCCTAACAGCGACAATACGGGGGTGCCTAGCGCAAGCGTTGAAATTAATGCACCGTAGCTGTTGCCGTCCAGATTAAGTAATACCGCTAATAGTGGTGCGATAATAATCAGTGGCACACCCGTTAAAATCCAGTGGGCTAACACTTTAGCTAATACGAGAATGGCTAATGGCTGTGGACTTAATAGCATTTGCTCTAAGCTACCATCACTAAAGTCGGCTTTGAAAAGTCTTTCAAGTGACAACATTGAGGCTAATAATGCGGCGACCCAAATGATCCCCGGTGCCACACGTGCTAACATTTGCGGCTCTGGCCCAATCCCTAGAGGGAATAAGGTCACGACCATAATAAAAAATAGTAACGGATTAAAAATATCGCCCCGATGGCGTATCGCAATTTTTAGATCTCGCTGTAGCAAAGTGAAAAATGCTTGAGTAAAACTGATACCTCTTTTCATTTAGCTTGGCCTTATATGAAGCGATAATCTAGACGAATTTTACGAAGCCTATCATCTTTGATAATGCCCATGTCTTGGTGCGTCGTTAGGATCACACAGCCACCATTATCCGCATGCTGAATAAATAATTGCTCCAGTTCTTCGACGCCTTTTTTATCGATTGCAGTAAAAGGTTCGTCAAGGATCCAAATTCTACAATTGCTATGCCACAATCTTGATAGCGCTGTTCTGCGATGCTGACCTGCAGATAAATGTCCCGCCAGCGCTTCTTCAAATCCTGTCAAATTGACTTTTGCTAAAATGGCTGAGGTATCGAAGTCATCATAACCACTGATCCTTAAATTGAAATTAAGGTTTTCTTCGGCAGTCAGCTCGCATTTTACGCCAGCTAAATGTCCAAGGTACAAGAGGTCTTCATTGTACTCATCACGGCAGCGGTTAATGTCTTCGTTGATGTAAAAGGTTTGTCCTGCATAGGGGCGAGAAAGGCCAGCCAGGATGCGCAGTAAGCTGGTTTTACCTGCGCCGTTAGGGCCTTCAATTTGTACGATGTCACCGGCATTTATATCAAAACTTAACTCATCAAAAAGGATGCGTTCTTCGCGGATACAGGTCAGCTTGCTGGCTGACACTAATGCGGCTTCTTTACTTATAATTGTCACTACACCCTCTATCTCAAGCCGAAAGGAAACACAAGTCATTCTAACACAAACGATATTGAGGGTTTACACTTGGTTTACGCAAGATGTCAGCAATATGATGCGCTTCCAATAACCGCAATATTTATCGAACTTTTTTATGACATGCCAATATATTAACGAATTCGTCACGCTTGTCGCCTGACAACGGTTGCGCTGAGATTCCCATCACAAAAAGATGAGTTTTCTTGAAGTTTGTAGTAATCTTAGGCCGCTATATAATGAGTCTGCCTTTAATGGCAGCGTCGAGCTTGTACGTATTTGCA
>JBOFUF010000219.1:0-4677 GCA_051652445.1 Shewanella sp. | reverse complement strand
TTAGATTGCTTGCTGACATCCAGAACAACAACGTCTCTGGCTTTCAAGTCGTCGATCTTGTCGACAACAAACTGTTTTAATTCCGCGCTCTGCACGCTGGCGTACCTCATTAATTTTAAATAGCGCGGTAGTATACCAGAGTCGCTGCTTGGAATACATTGCCATTGACAGTTGAGTTGGCGATATCTGCTTAAGGCTCGAGCTAAGGTAAGTAAAGTTGTTGATTTTGTATGTAATCTACTGTGACTGGCATGAGTAAATCGACGGGAGTTTGGCCCTTTGCCAATTGTTCTCGAATGTGTGTTGAGGAAATGTCCTGTGGTGTAATCATTACAGGAAATATCTGCCCACAGTTTCTATCGACACCGCTAGGGCGTGCTTTGTGCGTTTGGCCATGGGCCGTCAATATCTGCTGCATAGTATGCGCTGCATCGAGCTGCCACCCCGGGCGCTGGCAGACAACAAGATGGGCAAAGTCGAATAGGCGTTGCCACTTATGCCAGCTTTTTAATTGGATGAAAGAATCCATCCCCATGATGAAAAACAGCTCATCTTCAGGATGTAAGCTTTTAAGTTGCTCAAGCGTGACAACCGTATATGAAGGGGCATCGCGTTTGGCTTCGATATCGCACAGTGCAAATCCGTCGAGTTGCTGGCAGACATCGGCCACCATTTTAAGCCGCTGTGTTGTGGTTAAGTGAGGCTGCTGTTTATGGGGCGGAATATGGTTTGGCATTAGCAGAATTTTATCCAAGGCTAATGCTCGTTTCACTTCAATCACGGGGCGGATATGACCATAGTGTATCGGGTCGAAGGTGCCGCCTAAAATACCAATACGCATATCAAGCCTTTGATTAATTTATGATAAGTCTATGATAAGTCTATGATAAGTCTATGGCTATATGTGCCAGATGCCGATGGGCTCTGGGATCAAATAACAGACACAGGTGGCTCAGACCCGTCCAATCTTCTTTACCTTGTTGCTTTAAGTTGAGCTCAAGTTTCGAGGCGAGGGCGAGCATGTGTTCGAGCTGTTCAAGGCTGAGTCGTTGCAGCGCCGCTTGATATAGCGGCTTACGTTTATCCCAAATTCGATGTTTACCCCAAAGCGCACTCAGTGCGACGCCTTGGGCCTGCTCGCATTTCAAATTGAACAACAAGCCGAGTTCTTTAAACAAAGCCCACAGTAGAATGGGTAAGGCTGTGCCTTCGCCATTGAGTTGAGCCAGCATGTGCTGCGCGCTATCCTGTTTATTATTCAGTAATGCATCTGTGAGTTGGAATACGGTAAAGCGTGACTGATCTTCAAAATAGAGCCCCAATTCTTCGGCACTGACAGGCTTTGTTGGGCTCAGGAGTTGCAGTAACTGCATGGCTTGATCGGCGGCCAGTAAGTTGCCCTCATACAGAGAGTAGAGCATCGCGCGGGCATCGGGCTGTAGATTGAGTGTAAAGTGCTTGATGCGGCCATCGAGCCAGCGCATGAACTGATCACCTTCTGGGGTGGCGCAGGGGAGATACATGCCATGGGCATCTAAGGTCTTAAACCATTTGCTGTTGGTTTGCTCAGTGGCGAGCTTGGGCCCTTCGATAATTAACAGCATATCGGGATTGGGCGTCTGCAATAGAGCTTGCAGCGTGCTAGATCCTTCGGCCCCAGGCTTGGATTGGGGCAGTGTCAGCTCAATCAAGCGCTTATTGGAAAATAGGCTCATGGATTGCCATTCCTGAGTCAGGTCGTTCCAATTAAAGCCCGTCTCTTGAATGAGTTGAACTTTTTCATCGAATCCCTGACGCTTGGCGAAGTGGCGGATCTGATCTTTGCTGGTTTCAATCAACCAAGGATCATCACCAAAAATCAGATAACAAGGACATAATTGGTTAAGGTGGCGGGAGAGTTGATCGGGATACACTCTCATTTAGTTAATTATCCGCATTTAGTTACTTATCCACATTTAGTTACTTATCCACATTTAATTGATGGCCCGCATTAATTTGTCTCAGTACTGGCCATTGCTTGCAGAATACGATCGGCCGCTTGAATGCGCATTTCGCGCGCGAGCAATTCCATTTCACGACTCTTAGCTAGTGCAGTACGAGGATCGTCTAAGTAGTCGCGGCGAATTTCAACTTTGAAAGGTTGAGCTTCTTTGCCCGGCAGTGCCACAGCAAATTCGACGATATAAATCAGCTCATACTCAGCAACATTACCTGTCGGATACAAAGACAGCGTTGCGCGCTCAAGGGAGTCGGTGATTAATCTTAATACTGGCACGTCAGCAGCGGCGTCGATAACTTGAATATTGTTCAAGAGCAGGCGTTCACGCACTAAACGGGTGAGTACACTGTATTCATCTACGCTGCTCAAGCTTAGCAGCTTGAGGGCATCAGGGACCTGATAACTGCGTTGAAGCTTAAAACCGCAACCCGCACTGGTCATAATGACCAGTGCCATGATTGCAAAGCATATGCGTTTGATTAGCATAAATTTCGCGGTTCCCTATTCCTTGTATACCTAACGAATTGAGGTTACAGGCTTGCTGTAACCTCAGTCAGTTCGGGTATAACTTATAAGCAGCGGTTAATTGGCTACTATGCTCAGCAGTTTGCCAGGCACATAGATCACTTTACGCACTGTCAGACCGTCTAGGTATTTGAGCACGTGTTCATCACTCATGCCTAAGGCTTCTACTGATCCTTTATCAGCATCGGCGGCGACGGTGATTTTTGCGCGAACTTTACCGTTGACTTGCACTACGATGAGTTTGCTGTCTTCAACGAGCGCAGCTTCATCAACGACTGGCCATTGGCTGTCTTCGATGTTGCTCGCATTGCCTAACTCATTCCACAGGTTAAAGCTCACATGCGGAATAATGGGGTACAGCAAACGCACGATAGCAGATAAGGCTTCACCGATAATGGCGTTGTCTTGGCCTGTCGTTTGTGGCGCTTTTTGCAGATGGTTCATCAGTTCCATCACGGCGGCAACTGCAGTATTGAACATCTGACGGCGGCCGATATCGTCAGTCACTTTAGCGATGGTCTTGTGGACTTCACGGCGTAGCGCTTTTTGCTCGCTGGTTAACTTGCTGACATCTAATGCTTCGTTGTTACCTTGGGCGATATATTCGCTCGCAAGCTTCCACAGACGTTTAATGAAGCGGTGTGCGCCTTCAACGCCTGATTCTTGCCATTCCAGGGTTAATTCTGGCGGTGAGGCGAACATCATAAATAGGCGAACGGTATCGGCGCCGTATTTTTCGACCATGATTTGTGGATCGATACCGTTGTTTTTCGATTTAGACATCTTGCACATGCCGGTATACACCAGCTCGTTACCGTCTTTGTCGATAGCCTTAGTGACCCGGCCCTTGTCGTCTTTTTCTGTGGTGGCGACATCTAAAGGCGAAACCCATACTCGGGCGCCTTTTTCGTTGAGGTAGTAGAAGGCATCAGCCAACACCATACCTTGGGTCAGCAATTGTTTGGCAGGCTCGTTAGAGTTAACCAGACCCGCATCTCGCAGCAATTTGTGGAAGAAGCGGAAATAGAGCAAATGCATACAAGCGTGTTCGATACCACCTATGTATTGATCCACGGGTAGCCAGTAGTTGGCTTTTGCAGGATCTAACATTTCGTCTGCATGCGGGCTGCAGTAACGGGCGTAATACCAAGAGGATTCCATAAAGGTATCAAAGGTATCGGTTTCGCGCAGTGCATCTTGGCCATTAACTTGGGTTTTCGCCCATTCTTTATCGGCCTTGATTGGGCTTTGAATGCCGTCCATCACCACATCTTCTGGCAGCAAGACTGGCAGTTGATCTGCAGGCGTTGGGATCACAGTGCCGTCGGCTAAGGTCACCATAGGAATTGGTGCGCCCCAGTAACGCTGACGTGAAACACCCCAATCGCGCAGACGATAGTTGACTTGGCGCTTGCCTTTACCTTCAGCCACAAGCCTATTGGCGATGGCGTTGAACGCGGCTTCAAAGTCTAAACCGTCGAACTCACCTGAGTTAAACAGAACGCCTTTTTCGGTATAAGCGGCTTCGCTAATGTCCACTTCGCTATCAGCAGGCTTGATCACCGCTTCAATGGCTAGAGCGTATTTTTTCGCAAATTCAAAGTCACGTTGGTCGTGCCCAGGAACTGACATCACAGCGCCGGTGCCATAGTTCATCAACACAAAGTTGGCGGCCCAAATCGGCACTTGCTTACCCGTGATAGGATGGATGGCGAAAAGACCTGTGGCCACGCCGCGTTTTTCCATGGTCGCGAGTTCGGCTTCCGATGTGGTGCTGTTTTTGCACTCATCGATAAAGGCGGCAAGCTCAGGATTGGTTTGCGCGGCGATTTCAGCTAATGGATGAGCTGCGGCAATCGCCACATAGGTCACACCCATTAAGGTATCTGGACGCGTGGTATAGATATCGAAGCTTTTATCGTGACCTGCGACGCCGAAGGTCATTTCTACGCCTTCACTGCGACCAATCCAGTTACGTTGCATGGTTTTGACCTGATCAGGCCAGCCATCTAAGGTATCGATATCGTTTAATAATTCTTCTGCATAGGCAGTGATTTTAATAAACCACTGTGGAATTTCTTTTTGTTCCACAGGGGTGTCGCAGCGCCAGCAGCAACCGTCTTGAACTTGCTCGTTTGCTAGTACGGTTTCAT
>JBOFUF010000218.1:0-10078 GCA_051652445.1 Shewanella sp. | reverse complement strand
TGCGATATCATCGGCGGTTTGATTGTAATTTTGCACTCCGACGACCGCAAACATTGCCACGGTTGCAGCAATGGCATATTGGCCAAACTGCTTAAATAACGGTACAACGCGGCTTTGCTCCGAATTGGCGGCAATTTGTGGGGTTACAGATACGGTAACTTTAGACACATTGTGCTTAGGCGAATTGTGCTTAGGCGCAACAATCGCAGGCTCAAGCTCAATAGCGGCGGCAATACTTGCAGAGAGATCTAACACAATAGTCTGCGGCAACTCGCCACGCATGACATCACCTATCATATGATAGTTACGCCATTTATCATGCGAATGTGTATCAGCAGATAACTCTGCCATAGTCTGCGTATTAGTCTCTCCATCGACTGCCGCAGACACCCATTCTTGACCTAATTTATCCATTTTTCACCTGTCTAAATATAAGGGTTTCTTAAAATAAGAATTTAGGCTTCCAGCAAAGGCTGGAGCTTTTTATCGATGACTTCTCGTGCCCGGAAGATACGCGATCTGACGGTCCCAACAGGACAATCCATGACGATTGCAATATCTTCGTAACTCATACCATCGAGTTCACGCAACGAGATAGCCATTCGTAATTCTTCAGGTAATGTCTCTAATGTATCAAAAATCACTTTTTTAATTTCATCCGATAACATTAGCCGCTCTGGGGAGGCGAACTCCTTCAGCGCGTCACTGCCTTCGTAATATTCAGCGTCTTCTACATCAACATCATTCGCAGGCGTTCTACGCCCCTGTGATACGAGATAATTTTTCGCAGTGTTTACTGCGATGCGGTACAACCAAGTATAAAATGCACTTTCACCACGAAAGTTTGGCAAAGCTCGATAAGCTTTGATAAACGCTTCCTGTGCAACATCAGCAACGTCAGCTTGGTTCCGTACGTAACGGGATATCAAGCTAATAACTTTACTTTGATATTTAAGCACTAACAGGTTAAAAGCGTTTTTATCGCCTTGTTGTACGCGCTCAACTAATTGTTGATCACTTAATTGTCCACTCATCCGAGCCGACTTCTCCTAAATCTAAAATGCTGATTTCTCAGTCGCTCGAATCATATTCACTTATGTAGACTCGCGGGCTTTGAAAAAGTTCTAAACGTTATACAAAAAAGTAATATAAAAAGGAAAGTACCCATAATCCGTGAGTTGGTTTACCATAGTTAGCACTCTTCAGTCACATCATGATACCCGATGAAACAAGTCGTTGAACACCAATCTGACATATTAGTCATAGGTAGCGGTGCCGCAGGTCTGACACTAGCGTTGCATCTTGCTGAAAAAGCAAAAGTAATTTTGCTTTCAAAAGGCCCACTTTCGGAAGGGTCAACTTACTACGCCCAAGGCGGTATCGCTTCCGTGTTCGATGAAAGTGATACGATCGAATCCCACGTTGCAGACACCTTAATTGCAGGTGCGGGTTTATGCGATAAGGACGTTGTCACCTTTACGGCCGAAAATGCGAAGAGCGCGATGCAATGGCTTATTGAATGTGGCGTCGCCTTCGATAAAGAAGAGACGACTGACGGCAATGAGAATAATGCACCTTATCATTTAACCCGTGAAGGCGGCCATAGTCACAGACGTATTCTGCACGCAGCCGATGCGACAGGCAAAGAAGTGCAAATCACGCTGCAAGAACGCGCACTCGCCCACCCTAATATTCAAGTTTTAGAACGCTATAACGCCATTGACCTCATCACCACCCGTAAATTAAATCGCCCAGGTAATCGTGTATTAGGCGCTTATGTATGGAATCGCAATGCTGAGCACGTCGAAACCGTTAAAGCTAAGTTTGTTGCCTTAGCAACGGGTGGCTGTTCAAAGGTTTATCAATATACCTCCAACCCTGATGTCACCAGCGGTGATGGCATTGCCATGGCGTGGCGCGCTGGTTGCCGGGTGGCGAATATGGAATTTAACCAATTCCACCCAACGTGTTTATACCACGCCGATGCGCGCAATTTTTTACTCACCGAAGCCTTACGAGGTGAAGGTGCTTATCTGCGTCGTCCCGATGGTAGCCGCTTTATGCCGGACTTTGATGAACGAGCCGAATTGGCTCCCCGTGATATCGTTGCCCGCGCTATCGACTATGAGATGAAACGTCTCGGCGTAGATTGTGTGTATCTGGATATCAGTCATAAAGATACTGACTTTGTGATGAAGCATTTCCCGACCATCTATAGCCGTTGCTTAGCGCTGGGAATTGATATCACTAAAGATGCTATTCCTGTGGTGCCTGCGGCTCATTATACCTGCGGGGGGGTGATGACAGATATACACGGCCAGACGGATCTCAATGGTCTCTATGCTATCGGTGAAGTGGCCTATACGGGCTTACATGGCGCCAATCGCCTGGCGAGTAACTCGCTACTCGAATGTCTGGTCTTTGCCCGCGCGACGTCACAGGACATAGAAAGCCAATTACATAAGATTCAAATTCCTGGGAAAATTCCGGCATGGGATGAAAGTAAAGTGTCAAACTCTGACGAGGAAGTGATCATCGCTCATAACTGGCACGAATTGCGATTATTCATGTGGGATTACGTAGGAATTGTACGCTCGGACAAACGCCTCGAGCGTGCACTGCGCCGCTGCCTGATGTTACAGCAAGAAATTCAGGAATATTACAGTCACTTCAGGGTTAGCAATAACCTGCTCGAATTACGTAATTTAGTGCAAGTCGCCGAGTTGATTATTCGCTGTGCGATGGAGCGCAAAGAGAGCCGTGGGCTACATTTCAATATCGATCATCCTGATAAGTTAGCTGCACCACGCCCGACTATTTTATTACCCGAAAAGTAATCACTTCGCCAATGTGCAAGTGGTGACATCAAAAACAGATTAGATCTCAGTGTGAGGTTTAATCTGTTGTATTTTACCCTGCAGCAACAATCGGCATAAATGTCGATATTCAACATCGTTTAACATATCAGCCCAAAGAATTAAAAGCCGTGGCTGACCGCCCACATCGATATAAATCAAGCAAATAAATGGCGTGACCCAAGTTCGGTTTAAGACTTGAAAATGCTCCCCCGTCGACAAACGTCCCTCGCCTTTATCGCTAAGCACAAAATCCAAACGCCAATAGCGCAGCTGCCATAACTGCACCACGAGAAAAATGACGACGAATAAAATAAGTAAATATTTAAGCCAAGATAATGTTAGATAATCACTTTGCGGCCAGAGCAGAAACGAACTTGAGCAGACACAAACAAAAACGACCAACGAAAGTCGTTGGTCAAAGGAAGCTTTTACACTGAAACTATGGCGCCGGTCTGCCACGGACTTTAACTATCATATGCGCAAGCTCAGCATCTGGACTCGCTTCATGACCCATAAACCAAGAAAATATTTCGGGATCTTCACATTCTAACAAGCGGATAAAGGTAGTTTTATCTTCATCGGACATGTCTTGATAGACAGTTTCAACAAAAGGTTGAAGTAACATATCCAATTCCAGCATCCCGCGGCGACATGCCCACCGAACCCTTGCTATATTCATTAATTCCAAGGTATCTCTCCCTACACACATTTGGCATTAGTCTATCAGTTCACTGACGAAAGTGTCGAATAACACTGCATATTGACTCACAAAATTAGCATTGTTGTACTTGCGTATCCAGACCCGCAAAGAGATCACTGAAATCTGTGTTTAATAATCGCTTAACCGCAGGGTGTTGAATCATCCGCTCAGCAAACATCACATGATATTCTTCTTTAACATCAAAAGTTTCACCCAATAAATGCATACCATGGGATATCACTTCTTGCCGATAAATAGTCGGAGCAATAAAAATGCCACGTTTTAAATACCCAAAGGCTTTCATCATTGCCGCATCATCGAACTCACCTAGAATACTAACATTAAGATTTTGCTCATCAAACCAGCGATATAACTGCTGCCCAAGCGAAGTTCTGCGGCCAGGGATGAGTAATTGACCTTGCTCTAAGCAAGCAGGAAAATCTGCGCTATAAGTGTCTGCAGAGAAAAAACTCACTCCGCACTCGCCCAACTTCTTAGATAAAATTTCAGGATACTTCAATGACTCACCGGCACAATCAGAAAGGATCATATCTAATTTATGCTCGCGCAAACGAGCCATTAAGCTTTCGTGAGTGGCCTCATAGCAGGCTAAATGCATAGAATTATCGTTGGGGACTACGGATAACAAAACACGACTGACTAAAGCTTTAGACAAAGCATCGGCAATACCCACTTCAAAAAGCATCGCGTCATCTTTTTGATAATTAAGTAAATCGATCATTTCATAGCTAAGACTAAACATCTTATCGGCATAGCGAAACACCAATTCACCTAATTCAGTCGCCTCCAATGTTCTTCCGACTCGCGTAAATAAACTGCCGCTTAACCTATTTTCTAGGGCACGAATTTGCCCTGTTATCGTTTGCGGCGTTAAACAGAGCGCTTCGGCCGCCTTGGCGACCGAGCCCTTTTTCTTAATCATCCAAAAATAATACAGGTGGTTGTAATTCAAGTGCAGCATGCTCATCCATTGTTATACGCCCCTCAAGCACCAAAGGTGTAGAGGGGATTGCTAAGTTATTAAAAAATTAGCGATTATAATAGCGAGTTATTTTAACCGTTGGCAGTCAAGTAAATTACTCACTATGCCCTGTAACTGTTCTAAATTGGTCGCATTACCTAAACCAACGGCTTCGGTGATCCCTGAGACTAAAATATGACGTTCTGGTATACGTTCAGCACAATAGGTCCGATTTGCCTCTTGGAAACGTTTGCCTCCGCGGTATTTAAGCGCTCTTGATTCATAGCTATTCGTCTCTAATCTTACCCCTAAGGAATCTGATTTAAACATCAGCGCACCATCAACAATCCCTTCAAGGTAACTTTGGCAAGTCTTCGAACTAACATCCTGATTACAGGCAGTTATTTGTGTTGCTGCCACGCTTGACGATAAACATAATAGCGTAACCATTCCCATTAATTTCAACTTTATCATAGTTATACTCCTTTATTAGGCAACACTTTTGATAACCAGAAATACCCAATTAATGCCGCCATAAAGGAACCCATTAACGTCCCTAGGCGCGCTAAATCACCGAACATAGGATCTGCCTGTTCAAAGGCTAACGACGAAATAAACATCGACATAGTAAAACCAATACCACATATCACTGCCACAGGTGCAATCTGTTTCCAACCAACACCATCAGGCAACTGGGCGAGTTTGAGTTTGACAGCAATAAAACTAAACAACATTACACCGATTGGCTTACCTAACATGAGGCCCAATGCAATTCCGACAGGTACTGGTGAAATTAACATGTCTAGGCTCATGTTGCCTAGGTAAACCCCAGCATTGGCAAACGCAAATACCGGCAGAATTAAGAACGTGCTCCAAGGGTGCAAACTATGCTCTAAACTTTCCGAAGGTGAACTGCCATCCTTTGCCCGTAATGGGATACAAAAAGCAATGATCACACCCGCCAGAGTCGCATGAACGCCAGACTTAAGTACAGCAACCCAAAGGATTAGCCCTAAAATGCCATAAGGTAACAGTGAAGTAACGCCTTTACGGTTTAACCCAACTAAACCAACAATCGCTAAACTAGCAATAACTAAACTCATGGTTGATAAATCAGTACTATAAAACAGCGCGATAATCACTATCACACCTAAGTCATCAATAATCGCCAATGCCAATAAAAAGACTTTAAGTGAAGCCGGAACTCGGCTGCCAAGCAAGGCCATAATGCCCAAAGCGAACGCAATATCGGTTGCCGCAGGAATGGCCCAACCCGCTTGTGTCACAGGATCGCCATAATTAAACAGTAAATAAATTACCGCAGGGATTAGCATGCCACCAATTGCCGCAAAAGAGGGTAAAGAGGCCTGCGCTATACTCGAGAGCGCACCTTCAAGTAACTCACGCTTCACTTCTAAGCCAATGAGCAAAAAGAATATGGCCATGAGGCCATCGTTGATCCACAGAATTAACGGCTTATGAATATCGAGCTCGCCAATTTTGACTTGCACGTCAGTATCTAAAAAGCCTTGATAAAATCCAGATAAGGGGGAATTGGCCAGTAACATCGCTAAGGCAACTGAAATCAATAATAGGATCCCGCCAGTCGATTCTTGGCTTAAAAAGTTTTTAATTGCTTTTTCCATTTTGCACTCCAAAAAAATCATAATGAATTCAGTGTAGATTAATAATGACGACAAGCATAATCGTTAGTTTCGACCATATACCTCGGTTATTCCGAGGTATCCATCAATCGGTTATTCCGAGGTATCTATTGAAAAAGTGCCGATTAAATCGCAACGGGTGCTTTTATGTGTGGATGAGGAGCGTAATGCGTCAGTTCAAAATCATCAAATTGATAATCAAAAATAGATTCTGGTCTACGTAAAATCGTCATCGTTGGTAACGGCTTTGGCTCACGACTTAACTGCAATGCCGTCTGCTCCATATGGTTTGAATACAAATGGGTATCCCCCCCCGTCCACACAAAATCTCCAAGGGCTAAGTCACATTGCTGGGCGACCATCATAGTCAACAAGGCATAACTGGCGATATTAAACGGCAGACCAAGAAAAACATCACAGCTGCGCTGATACAATTGGCAAGATAATTTGCCATCGGCTACATAGAACTGGAAAAAAGCATGGCACGGAGCCAAGGCCATTTTATCCAACTCGCCCACGTTCCAAGCAGATACGATAAGACGACGAGAGTCTGGTTGAGATTTTATTTGAGCGATAACCTGTGAGATCTGATCAATAGCACCGCCACTTTGGGTTGGCCAACTGCGCCACTGGGCACCATAAACTGGGCCCAAATCGCCATTATCATCAGCCCATTCATCCCAAATGCTCACGTTATTTTCGTGTAAATAAGCGATGTTGGTCTCACCCTTAAGAAACCATAGTAGCTCGTGAATAATCGAGCGCATATGACATTTCTTGGTACTCACCAAAGGAAAACCTTTGCTCAAATCGAAGCGCATTTGATAGCCAAATACCGAACGAGTCCCTGTACCTGTGCGATCCGATTTATCTACACCTTCGGCTAAAATGTGCCTCATTAAGTCTACATACTGTTTCATTGCTGCTTACCTTGCTGACGAAAAATCAAGTACAAACCGATTAACCCCATAGGGACAGAGAGTATCTGCCCCACCGTCATAACGCATCCTAAAAGAGCCCTGTTGCATATCGGATTGCCTCACGGTTTCACCATAATACGGAAAATAAGGTAACCGACCAAGAACATACTAAAAATAGCTCCCACTTTATTGGTACATTGACTAAAGGAATAAAGGAGTAAAAATAACGCCACGGCTTCAAAAGCAAACAGAGACTAGAGGGAAAAACTACCCAGATTGAGTAACGTCACACCTGATGACATATTTGTGCTTTGGCCCCAGGACACATTATATTCAATACGCTCGGTCACCACATCAATCACGGCCACCATATCGACGCGCCGTAACACATCCATTCACAGCCTCAAGCAAAGGTAAAATAAAAACTAGCTCAAAATGAGCTTAAGACCAACACACAGAAGTAACAACGCAAATATCTTTTTGAGTACTGGAGTAGGCCAAGTGCTCGCAGCTTTGACACCCACAGGCGCCATCACGACGGAAGTGATCACTAAACCAAACAATGCGGGTAAATAAATAAAGCCTAGGGTGCCATAGGGCAACTCGGGCGCATTAAGGCCCGCAATGATATATCCCAAACTCCCCGACAAGGAAATCAGCAACCCCGTTGCCGCTGAAAAACCGACAGCATAACGCATTTGCAACCCAAAAAAGGTTAAAAATGGTACTAACAATACTCCACCACCAATGCCCATTAGCCCTGCAATCATAGCAACGAACACAGCGACAACGAATAACACCGGCGCACTGGGTAACTGACGATTCGACTCAGCCTTGAAGGGATAAGCCATCTGAATCGACATTAACATTACAAAGATGGCAAATCCTTGCTGCAAAGTGCTAGCCGCAATACGCTCAGCAATAAAACCTGATGTTAATGCCCCAAGAATAATCCCTGGTAACATTGTTTTAAATAAATCCCAAGGTATATTGCCACGCTTGTGGTGGGCGCGGGCCGACGAAATAGAAGTCAGAATAATCACCGCAAGTGAAGTAGCAATAGCAATATGAGGTAAGTGAGCAGAGCGAATACCAACCGATGGCAAAATATAAAGCAGTGCAGGCACGACGATCAAGCCGCCACCGATACCTAATAGCCCTGCCATAAAGCCGACAAATGTGCCTAAAGCCAAGCAAATAAAGAACACCGACAACAAACTATCCACACAAGTACCTACAGCGTGATAAATTGAAGCCTTAGCTTAAAGCAAAAGGCGAGATTAGTTAATTAAGAATTGCTGCAAGTCCTTGCTGATTTAGATAATCTTTGACGAGTTCCCGCACTTGAAAGCCATTGGATAAACTAAGCGCTTTAGCAAGTAATCGCTCTAAATCGGCTCGCGCGACACGACGCAATAAATAATTGATCCGCGCTAAACTTCCCTGATTCATGCTTAACTCATCGTACCCCATCGCCACCAATAATATGGCTCCCATAGGTTCACCCGCGAGCTCTCCACAGATACTGATATCAAGTGTATGATATCGACAATCGAGGTGCGCCTGGTGTAAAGCTCGCAGTATCCCGGGATGATAACTGTCGAATAGTGAGCTTACCCGCGGATTATTTCGATCAACGGCCAACAAATATTGGGTTAAATCATTACTACCAACAGAGACAAAATCAACGCGTTTTGCCACCTCATCTAACTGATACAACATGGCTGGCACTTCGAGCATAATGCCTATTCGTGGCATCACAATATCACTATTAACGTCATTCTTTAATTCGTCATAGGCTTGATGTAAATAAGTTAAAGATTGGTCGATCTCATCTAAGTTACTGACCATAGGCAGTAAAATACTTAACTGCGAGCCACCCCCTCCAGCTTGAAGCATAGCCCGTAACTGCACCAAAAATAACTCTGGATGATCCAATGATAACCGAATGCCGCGCCATCCTAGGAAAGGATTATCTTCTTTTATTGGGAAATACGGTAAAGGTTTGTCGCCACCCACATCTAACGTACGCATAACAACAGGCCGACCAGACGCAGCCGATAGCACCTGTTGATATACTTTCACTTGCTCTGATTCACTCGGGAAGCGCTGTTGCAACATAAATGGAATTTCTGTGCGAAAAAGTCCTATACCGTCGGCACCTTCTGCAATTTCAGAAGCCACACCGCTAAGTAATCCCGCATTGAGATACAAACGAATACGTGAACCATCGATAGTCACAGAAGGCAAAACTAATTCTTGGGCATACTGGCGTTGTAAGGCCTTTTGCGCCGAAATCAAACTGCGATACTCACCGACAATAGCAGGTGATGGCGACACCAATAACTGCCCGCGGCTTGCGTTTACCACTAAGAGTTTTTGGTCAATATTGGCGGATAACAATTGTTCGACACCCGTGATCGCAGGTACTCCTAATGCGCGAGCTAAAATAGCCGCATGGGAGTTTACCCCACCGAGTTCAGTGACAATCCCCGCCAGTTTCTGTCTTGGAAACTCAGCCAACATAGTGGCATCAGCTTCGCGGGTAATTAAGATTACCGGTTTATCGGGCTCAAGCTCCAAACGCTCAGGCTCAATTAACTGACGCAATACTTTTTGACCGAGATCGCGGATATCGCTAGCGCGCTCTTTAAGATAAGGATCTTCCATTGCCAAAAATTGCTGGATATAACGCAAAGACACTCGACTGATAGCTGACTCAGCCGCCCAACCTAATTGCACTTCACGGGCATATTCGCCACCTAAACTAGCATCATCGAGCAGCAACTGTAATGCATTGAAAATGGAGACAACCTCGTCATCTTGCTCGCGATCAAACCGTTGAGATAAGGCGCCAATCGCTTCTTTACAGCGTACCATAGCCGCAGTTAAGCGACTCGTCTCATAGGCAATATCGTCAGAACGCACCTCAGCCTGCTCGAGGGGGATCTCCC
>JBOFUF010000217.1:0-3832 GCA_051652445.1 Shewanella sp. | reverse complement strand
AAGGCGTATTGGCGGCGAGCCTTAGAGAACAAACACACACACAAATAGGTGGCGTCGTCGTTGATTTGTTTGATCAGTTGGCGATTATTATTGACCATAAGCGGGGCGATATGGCGTTTGAAATGGTCTTTAAAATGCTTTTTCAACCAGTCGCTGTGGAACTCGCTTAATTGTTTCTCATTGATTAACAAAATATTACGACGCACTAGTTCGCGCATTAAATCCGTGTATATACCGTCGAACCTTTCTTGCAATGCCATCACTTTTGATTGGATTTTCGTCATCAAATGGTGACTTTTGCTGCGACCTTCCAGCAGGGATGAGAGCAACATGGAGCGCCTGACCGCAGCCACACGCACCCTAAAAAATTCATCCATATTGTTGGAGAATATCCCAAGAAAGCGAACTCGCTCGACGAGTGGGACTGTGTCGTCGCAGGCTTCTTGCAACACCCGCTCATTAAATGACAGCCAAGAGAGTTCTTTATCAATCGAAAATTTATCAAAATTGGGTGACACTGCACACCTCCTTTATCAAGAGTTATAGCACTCTACCATCACATTCCTTCGGACGAGTGCAATCAGGTGTACTGCAGGTAAGTGAAGGATATAAGATAAAAAGTAACAATATAACTCAAAGCATGACATGGATTTCATTAAGTATTAGGTAATTAAAATAGCACATAAATATGTCATAAATATGTCATATTTATGACGACTGTTGCAGAAATATGAACGAATGGTGCCGCAAGTTGGCAAGTTAACGCGACTGCCACAGCGCCATACGAGCTTACTGCTTTGGGAACAGAGCAAACTATGTTACCTTGCTCGGCTTTTTTATCGCGGGAGTTTAGGTATGTTTGTTGGATTTGATTATGGTAGTGCTAACTGCGCCGTAGGGATCATGCAGGGTGATGATGTGCAGTTATTGGCGTTATCAGCGCAATCGTCTTATTTACCTTCGACCTTATATGCGATGGACAGGGAACTGATCGCCGAGGCGGTTTATCGCGGTCTTCCTTTTGAATTAAAAGCCGATTACGCCAAAAAGCGCGCCGCGCAATTGAGCCGTGCCCGTATGGTGCGCCATGAGTTAGATCTTGATGCCGATGCTCAGGCTGTATTTGTCGGTGAGCAGGCGGTGAGCGCGTATTTGGACATGCCGGAGGAGGGATTCTATGTCCGTTCGCCAAAATCCTTTTTAGGCGCAACGGGGCTTAGACCTGAACAAGTGGCCCTGTTTGAAGATATTGTCACCCTGATGATGCAACATATTAAACTACGCGCCGAATCTGTATTAATTGAAAAAGGTATTGTCGCAAATGACGCCGCAGCGAGGATTACCCATGCAGTCATTGGCCGTCCGGTGAACTTTCAAGGCATAGGCGGTGAAGACAGTAACTGTCAGGCTGAATCCATTTTGACTTTAGCGGCAACGCGCGCGGGCTTCATCGACGTTGATTTTCTGTTTGAGCCGTTGGCGGCGGGGATGGATTATGAAGCGAGCTTAACCGACAACAAAACGGTATTGGTGGTTGATGTGGGCGGCGGTACAACGGACTGCTCTGTGGTAAAAATGGGACCTGCCCATAAACAAAAAGCGGATCGCAGTGACGATTTCCTCGGTCACAGTGGCCAGCGGATCGGCGGTAACGATCTTGATATCGCCCTTGCGATGAATGCCTTTATGCCGCATTTTGGGTTAGGCTCCTTGATGAACAATGGTAAACCTATGCCCAGTAAAGCCTTTTGGAATGCGGTCGCAGTGAATGATATTAGCGCCCAGCGAGAATTCAGTACATTAAGCTGCCGTAAATTGCTTGATGAACTGGTTAAAGAAGCCGAGCAGCCACACTTACTGAAGCGGTTGTTAAAGGTGCAACAACAGCAATTAAGTTATCAACTGGTTCGCCAAGCAGAATGCGCTAAAATTGCGCTATCCGATACCGAGAATACCGATATTAATCTCGATTTTATCGAGGTGGCGCTGCAGGCTGGGGTGAGCCGCGAATTGTTTGAAAATGCCATTGAGCCGTCGCTGATGAAAGTAGAAGTCCTGATGCACCAAGCGCTCACACAAGCAGCAAAAACGTTGGCAGCAACAAATAGTGCGGTAAACCACTCAGCAACAGAGGATTTATCCGCTGAAGCAGAGTGCAAACCTGATGTGATTTACGTGACGGGGGGGACGGCACGAAGCCCGGCGATTTATGCGAAAATTGCTGGTATTTATCCCGACATTCCGGTCGTGGTCGGCGATCACTTTGGCTCTGTGACCGCAGGATTAACGCGCTGGGCACAAAAACTATTCGCTACGCATTGATATATAAGCACTAACACAAAAGGATGTATAAATGAAAACGCTGTTGAAGTGTGCGTTTGCCGCCACTATGGGCTTAATGCTCGCGGGTTGTGGTGACGATGTAGGTAAGGTGAGCTTAGGACTTTTTACCACTAAAGATGTGATCATCGATGCTAAGCAGGATCCTAAAATTCCTGGGGTGACGTGTCATATTAGTCGTATCGAAGCTAATTTAGATTTTGCCGATCCGTCCGATATGGGGATAAGCTGCCGCCAAACGGGCCCCATTACCGCCGCCGATTTGGCTAAAATAGACATGGGGAAACACGGCGAAGTGATGTTCACTGAATCCCTGAGTATTCTCTTTAAGTCATTAAAAGTGCGTAGAATTTACGATGCGAAAAATCAGACTCTGTTGTATTTGTCCTATTCGACCAAAGAGAGTAATGGCAGCCATAAACATGCGCTCTCAACAGTGCCGCTTTATGGCTCTGCGGCTTGGGTTGAGCCTGCACTCAGTATCGGCACGAAAAAGAATTAATTGGCTGAATAAAATAAAGGGGCGAAATGATGATTCCGCCCCTTTTGTTTTTCTATTCTGCTAGCACCGAGTATTTAGTCTCTTAACCATATCGCTACAGCGCTTTGGCCGCCAATACAGCGTTGAAACGTTCAAAGCCAGCGCTGAGATCGGCGATGAGATCCGCGGGATCTTCTAAACCAATATGCAAACGGATCAACGGTTTGCTCGCATCCCATTGAGTCGCCGAGCGGATTTTTTCAATACCGAAAATGCCCAGAATCAAGCTCTCGTAGCCGCCCCAAGAAAAACCCATCTTAAAGTGACTCATATTTTCAACCAGTGCGGTGACAGCATCGGCGTCGCCCTGTTTTAAGACAAAGGAGAACAAGCCGTTGGAGGCACTAAAGTCGCGTTTAAAGAACTCGTGGCCGGGACACGTCTCGAAAGCGGGGTGGCGCAGATGATCGACTTCTGGACGGGTTTTCAACCAGTTGGCCACTTGCAGGGCATTTTTTTCATGCTGCGCCATACGCACGCCTAAGGTACGCAGGCCGCGGGCAGCAAGGTACACATCGTCAGGTGAGGTGGTTTGTCCCATCAAATAACTGTGTTCACGCAATTGTGGCCAATATTGTTCGTTGGCCGTGGCCGTGCCTATCATCACATCCGAGTGACCGACGATATATTTGGTCGCCGCTTGAATTGAGATATCTACGCCCATTTCAAAGGGTTTGCTATTGATGGGCGAGGCCCAAGTGTTGTCTAGCATCGTTATCAGCCCATGCTCGTGGGCAATGCGGCACAAGGTCGGCACATCTTGCACTTCCATGGTGATGGAGCCTGGGGACTCTAAAAACAGTACCTTAGTATTGGGGCGAATGAGGTCACCTATGCCCGCGCCAATCAAGGGATCGTAATAAGTGGTTTCGATACCAAAACCACCGAGAATATGGGTGCACAGATCCCGCGTTGGTTCATACACGCTATCAACCATTAACAGATGATCGC
>JBOFUF010000216.1:0-2467 GCA_051652445.1 Shewanella sp. | reverse complement strand
AGACAGGCTTAGGCGTTTTTTCAATATTAGATGATATCTAATAATTCAACTTCGAATACCAAAGTTGAATAAGGAGGAATCGATGCCCCCGCGCCGCGCTCACCGTAAGCTAAGTGATGTGGCACAAATAATTTTAACTTAGTGCCGACAGGCATCAGTTGCAGTGCTTCAGTCCAGCCAGCGATAACGCCAGACACGGGGAACTCAGCCGGTTGACCACGAACCACAGAGCTGTCAAACACATCACCATTAATGAAACAACCATGGTAGTGCGTACGCACTGTATCTTCGTAAGTCGGAGTTGCACCGTCACCTTGGACTAATACTTCGAACTGCAGACCAGAGTCAGTCACAGTCACATCATCACGCTTAGCATTTTCAGCCAAGAACGCATCGCCTTCAGCAGTCGCCGCTGCTGCTGCTTGCTCTTGAGCAGCTTGGATACGACCGCTAATTTCAGTGAAAGCAAGTTGCAGATCTTGCATAGACACCGCACTTTCTAAACCGGCAAACGCATCGGCTAAACCCGCTTGAACGGCTGGAATATCCACACCATCAAAAGAATTGGCAGCCAATTGCTCACCCATTTGACGGCCTACACCATAGCTTGCTTGCTGTTCAACAGTGCTGAATTTATCAGACATAATTAACGACTCTCAATTATCAGTGGAATTTTGCGCGAAAGTTTAACATAGTTCAGCGAGCGATACAGATAAACTGACTGCTTATTTGACTAAGGAAGCTTTTTTACACCCTTATTGCGTATTTATTTAATCACTTATTTTGGCACCACACATTGATTCTTCACTTGCGCTTTAGCACTGGCATAAAGTGGCTGCATCTGTGCTTGCAATTGCTGTAGTTGAGCGATGCGATTATGGTTCGATGGATGGGTCGATAATAATTCCGGCCCTTGGCTACCGCCCACCTTGGACATGTTCTGCCACAACTCAACACTCTGAGCCGGATTGAAACCCGCTCGAGCCATTAACTCTACGCCCATGATATCAGCTTCACTTTCTTGGGCGCGGCCAAAGGGCAGAATGACCCCCACCTGAGCACCGAGCCCTAACGCCGACATATATAAGTCGCGATTCGACACACCACTCGCCCCTAGCGCCGCATCGGCAATCTGCATTCCGACGCCCGTTAATTGTCCACGGGAAACCTGCTCATTACCGTGCTGCGCCAACACATGCGCCACTTCGTGACCTATCACAGTCGCAAGCTGATCAGGACCCTTAGCCACCTTTAGCAATCCACTATAAACACCGATATGCCCTCCAGGCAGCGCAAAGGCGTTGACTTGTTCTGAATCAAATAAAACCACATCCCAGCGCTGGGTTTGGTCCGGCAGCACTGCAATAATACGATTAGCGACACAATTGACGTATTGGGTCAGCTTTTTATCACTACTCACCTTTTGCTGTTTTTTCATCTCTTCGAAAGAGGCATCGCCCATCTGCTGCATCTGCGCCGCTGAATACAACAAGGTCTGCCCTCGCCCCGTTGGCGATTGCGTGGTCACACAGCCTGATAACCCGAGTACAACCGCTATACCCACTACGCCTAAACGCATTGATTTCATGTGACACTCCTTAAATTCCATGGCGGGCGTGAAGATTTTCAGCCAACACGGGCTCAACTAATAGAAAAATTTTACTGAGATAGGGCTGATAAGCCAAATAGAGAAACACCTGCGGCGCGCGTTAGCGATTCTTGCACCTAAAGGGAATTAACACGCTTCCTTTAACAAAGCATAGAGGAACTCATCACCCCACGCGCCCTTAAAGAAGATGTTTTTCACATAATGAGCTTCGCGCCTAAAGTGGAGTTAGTGGAGTTTTTCGAGTAAGCGACAGCAGGCAAGAATTTTGCATCGGTGATGGCAATGACTCTATGCTTATGCCATTCAATAAAGAGGTAATCCAGCAATGCGCTGACGGCCTCAAAAGCGACATGTTTACCTTGATGTTCAGGCGCAATCGTAAAGCCAATGTCCACCTGCTGCTCCCAGAATTCAGATAATAAGTGCAGCGCCAGATCGCCAACGAGCGCGATCGGTGTTGCTCCCGATGCGTCAGCAACAATCGCAAGCTGAAACCAAGTTTCAGCCGCACCACATTGTGCATAATCCATCTTCTCGAACAACGCGGCAGCCTCGAATGCTTTAACCGCATTCAGCGGTGGTAATCGTCTAGGGTTGATACTTGGCGACCTTAGGGTCGGCTCGATAGGCGGTAAATGCCTCTAGAACCGCTTGCTGGAAGGGTCGAAGTACAAATTGTTCGTTCCTTAAACCGTTATTCCCCACTTTATAACGTGCTTTGCTTAGCGCCAATGCCGAACCCATGACTGAGCCAATTACCGCAAATAAGTCAACAAGTTACACCATCAGTGAAAGCGTTAAACTCAGCGTTTACCTTTAAACTCTTTGGCGCTGTGCTTATTAATGCTACGTCGATTT
>JBOFUF010000215.1:0-2232 GCA_051652445.1 Shewanella sp. | reverse complement strand
ACGAGCACTAGCGTACTGTCTGATGGCAAGCCTCGTAAGTTAACGGGGCGAACTAAAGTCGCCGCATCGCTGATCGGTTGAGCGCGTGAGTTAAACGATGGCACCGACGTTACTAGCATATCAATCATGTCAGTCGAACCGTTCTTTTTAAGGTCGTCACTGCTAATAATATCAATAGGAACAGGGGAATCACCGATTGAACGTGGTGCAGCACGGGACCCTACAACGGCAATTTTTTCGACGTTATCATTTTTAAGGTCGGTGTCACCTTCTTCAGCCATAGCCTGTTGGCTCATTAAACTGCCGCTTAATGCGAGTGTAATGGCCAGGCTGACGGCACTTAATCCAAATTTTTGCTTCTTTGAGGTCATCATATTCATCCCTACTGCTTATTATTTTAAAAATACCGGATCTGCTCTGTACGGTTCTCTTGCCTAACCCTTGCAACCACGGTCAATGCAAAATCTCAAGTTACAAGCCACATCTGGGAAACATTTTTATAACATAAAAGAAACAATATCCAATACTAAATCAAATTTTTTTCTTATTATTAAAAATAAACAAATTTAATCAGCATCTTATGTATAAATATTTTTTGAGGCACATGAAGTGAAAAGGCATTTTGCGGAATAAAATATCATCACATGAACAAGGTTAACGATGGCGCAGCATTTAACAACACAACAGGAAAACGAACGCGAGAGTTATAAAAGCGCAGCTCATCAGACTAAGCTTGTGTCACCCATTGAGAGGCAGGGATTGTGCAACTTAAGAAGATTTAAAGGTTAGAAACATCATGCTTACAAAATCGTAAATAGCCTTCCTTCAGCTGCCATTACATTGTATGGATTATAAGATCATTAAACGATAGCTCATTCGTAAGCTCTCGTGTAAAAAGACTATTTGTTACATAAAGATAGCATGAGTGACACAAGGATGTTTTTCGCGATAAGTATTGACCACGAGTGCTAACACCCTCTAATCTAAATACCTGTTTGACTACAGAATAATAACAACTAAAAAACATCCTATTTGAGGTAGTTCAGCATGGCATACGATCAAGACTCTCAACTATCACTAAACTACTCTTCACTGATCGATCTGATCGAGAAAACCAGCCTGCGTTACGGAGATAAACCCGCCTATGCTTGTCTTGGTAAAACCAGCAGTTTTAACGAGATAGAACGCGACTCGCGTTACTTTGCCGCCTATTTACAAAATAAAACCACACTCAAACCGGGCGATCGCATCGCCATTCAATTGCCTAATATCACCCAATTTGTCATCGCGGCCTACGGCGCAATCAGGGCTGGGCTTATTCTCGTTAATACAAACCCCTTATATACCGAACGTGAGCTCATCCATCAGTTCAATGATTCTGGTGCCAAAGCGCTCGTGGTGTTATCTGATTTGTTACCGACCTTAGCGAAAGTCATCGACAGCACCAAAATAGAATACGTCATTTCAACCCACCCTTTAGATTTGATCGCCCCGCACATACAGCCTAAGACGGGTCTGAAGAATGTGGAGTTTTGCCAAATATTAAACCAAGGCGCAGAACTGCCCTTTAGCCGGTTCATCGCAAATCTTGACGATATTTCGGCATTACAATATACCGGCGGCACCACGGGCTTATCAAAAGGTGCCATGTTGAGCCATGGCAATATGCTCGCCAATGCAGCGCAGGTAAAATCCCGCATCGCGAGCGCGATCACCGAAGGGGAAGATATCTTCGTTGCACCGCTACCGATTTACCATATTTATGCGTTTATGGTGAACTTAGTGCTGTATTTCGAGTGTGGCGGCTGCTCGGTATTAATTCCCAATCCACGGGATATTAGCGGCTTAATTAAGACACTCGCCAAATATCCCTTCACTGGATTTGCCGGACTCAATACCCTGTTCGTCGCCCTATGCCATCAACCCGAGTTTAAAGCATTAGACTTTAGCCATTTAAACATCACCATCTCCGGCGGCACAGCATTAACGGCCGCGGCGGCGAATGTTTGGCAACAGACAACAGGTAATATGATCAGCGAAGGTTATGGATTATCTGAAACCTCACCGGTGGTTTCACTCAATGCGCCCGGTTATCAAAAACTAGGCACTATCGGTAAACCTGTGATTGGCACTGAGGTTAAACTCTTAGATGAAAACAACCTTGAAGTGCCCTTAGGTACGGCGGGAGAATTAGCCGTGCGCGGCCCACAAGTGATGCGGGGTTATTGGAAT